>NZ_JBITTH010000012.1:0-251773 GCF_044541755.1 Streptomyces sp. NPDC085524 | reverse complement strand
CGCCAATGCTCCGCAGTGGCTCCCTCCTCCGCCTTGCAATCCACGGCACCAGACGACCCGGGCTATCCGACCCTGATCCGCCGGACACCCCCTAGCCCCTCCGGGCGTCGCGGCTCACCTTCCTGGCCCACAGCACCAGCGGCACCTGGAGCGGCAGCCGGGCCAGCGTCACCGCCCGCAGTGCGGGGGAGCGGTGGCGGGCGTCCGCGGCCATCTTGACGTTCGCCGGGAACACGCCGACGAAGAAGGCGGCGGCCGCCAGCGCCGCCGCCTCGCGGGTGCGCGGATGGGCGACCCCGGCGGCCAGCGCGAGTTCGGCGGCGCCGCTCGCGTAGGTCCACTGGCGCGGGGTCCCCGGGAGCGAGCGCGGGACGATGGCGTCGAACTGCTTCGGCGCCGCGGCGTGGGCGACGGCAGCCCCGGCGAGCAGTCCGGCGAGCAGCAGGGGGGAGGAAGGACGGGGCACGGGACGGGTCCTCTCGGGGGGCGGGCGGCGGCCGAAGCGCGATCCTACTCACGAGTAGGGCCGTGTCGTCCGGCTCCCCGGAAAAAACTTCCGAAGAATTCCGGGACAGCTGTCGATCCGGGCGCCTCCCGTTCGACGCAGGGGTGAGAGGCGGGGAACGTCCCCGCCCTTCCGACCGAGGAGTCACCGTGCCGCGCTTCCTGACGATGATCCGCATCGACGAGCAGAACCTGCCGCCCGAGGAGTTCCCCGCCGACTTCGAGCAGCGCATGGGCGCCCTCCTGGAGGAGATCACCAAGGCCGGGGTCATGCTCGACACCGCCGGCCTGCTGCCCACCTCCGAAGCCACCCGGCTGAGCTGGTCCGGCGGCAGGATCAGCTACACCGACGGCCCCTTCACGGAGACGAAGGAGGTCGTCGGCGGCTACTCCCTCACCCAGTGCAAGGACAAGGCCGAGGCCGTCGAATGGACCCGCCGCTTCCTGGAGATCCACCCGGCGAGCTGGAACGTCAGCGCCGAGGTCCGCGAGATCCAGGAGATGTGAGCGGCGCGGCGCCTCCCGGCGCCCGCGCCGCGTTTGCCCTGCCTCGTCACGGCTGCTCTGATGGGTGGCCGTGACGGCAGGTGACACGGCCCAGGCGGTCGAAACGGTGTTCAGGATCGAGTCCGCGCGCATCATCGCCGGTGTGACCCGCATCGTGCGGGACGTCGGCATCGCCGAGGAACTCGCACAGGACGCCCTGGTCGCCGCGCTCGAGCAGTGGCCGCAGTCGGGCGTCCCGGACAAGCCGGGCGCCTGGCTCATGGCCACCGCCAAGCACCGCGCGATCGACCTCGTCCGCCGCAAGGAGACGTACGCCCGCAAACTCGCCGAGGTCGGCCGGAGCCTGGAGGACGTGCCGCCGCCCGCCGAACCGGCCGACCCGGACGACATCGACGACGACCTGCTCCGGCTGGTCTTCACCGCCTGCCATCCCGTCCTGGCCACCGAGGCGCGGATCGCGCTCACCCTCCGCCTGATGGGCGGGCTCACCACCCAGGAGATCGCACGGGCCTTCCTGTCCTCCGAGCCGGCCGTCGCCCAGCGCATCGTCCGGGCGAAGCGGACCCTGGCCGCGGCGGACGTGCCGTTCGAGGTCCCGTACGGGGCCGACCGCGAGGCACGGCTGGCCTCCGTCCTCGAAGTCATCTACCTCGTCTTCAACGAGGGCTACTCGGCCACCGCCGGGGACGACCTGGTCCGCCCCGCCCTGTGCGAGGACGCCCTGCGCCTCGCCCGCCTCCTCACTGCACTGATGCCCGGGGAACCGGAGGTGCACGGCCTCGCCGCACTCCTGGAGTTCCAGGCCTCCAGGATCACCGCCCGCACCGGCCCCGACGGGGAACCGGTGCTGCTCGCCGACCAGAACCGGGCCAAATGGAACCGCCTGCTCATCCACCGCGGCGCCCGGGCCCTGAGCCGGGCCGGCAGCGGGCCGTACGCCCTGCAGGCCGCGATCGCCGGCTGCCACGCGGCGGCCGTGCGCTACGAGGACACCGACTGGCCGACGATCGCCGCGCTCTACGGCCGGCTCGTCCTGCTCGTCCCGTCACCCGTGGTGGAGCTCAACCGCGCGGTGGCCGTCTCGATGGCCGAGGGCCCCGGAGCCGCGCTGCTGCTCGTCGACGCCCTGACCGGGGAACCGGCCCTGCGCTCCTACCACTTGCTGCCGAGCGTACGAGGAGACCTGCTCGAGCGGCTCGGCCGTCCGCAGGAGGCCCGCGCGGAGTTCGAGCGGGCGGCCTCCCTCACGCGCAACGAGCGGGAGCGCGACCTGCTCCTCGGCCGCGCGGCCCGCCTGTCGTAGGGCCCGCCCCTCGCGGGCCCGCTCAGCCGCGGCGGGCGTACGCGGCCACGTCGAGCGGGGTCCCTGCCGGCCGCCGCGGCGGGGTCAGCGCGACGGGCCGGCGGAAGCCGCCGGCACGGGCGATCTCCCGCACCGTCAGGCGCAGTGCCTCCTGGAAGTCGCCCATGGTGCGGCGTGCCGCGGGCGTGTCCACGTAGATGGAGTTCATGTGCAGCCCGTCCGTGTCCCGCTGGAACCACGAGCAGGCCCCGTTGGCCCGCGCCGACCACACGTGGGTGGTCGGGAGCCACTCGTCGTGGCGTTCGGCGCCACGGCACTTGCGCATGTCGATGTACGAGAAGAAGTTCACGGGGTACGGCCACGAGCGGGCCGCGAACTCCTCGGGCGCCAGCAGCTCCCACGCCCGGACGAACGGCACGTCGATGTGGGCGATCATCTCGCCGAATCCGGCCCGGACCCCGGCCATGACCGCGGCGAAGTCCCGGCCGGGCGAGGCGTCGAACTCGATCGGCATGGTGTTGACGAACCACCCCACCGAATCCGTCCAGGCCTGCCGGCCGCGCTCGCTCACCGGCATCAGCCCCCGGTACACCCCGGGCCCGCCCGCCTCGCGCAGACAGACGGCGACGGAGGCGAGCACCCCCATGAACGGCTTGCCGCCGACCGCCTGGCAGGTCTTCTCGAACACCTCCGTGTCGGAGGCGTCCAGCAGCCGGGAGGCCTCGTTCACGATCGGGTACATGCGGCCCGGCTCCACGCCGAGGTCGAGGGGGAAGCGCGGGAAGAACTCGCCGCCGCCCCGTTCGATGAAGGACTTCCAGTGGCCGAGGCGTTCGTCGCGGGCGTCGATGGACAGGTAGCGGCGGCGCTGCTCATCCGCGAAGTCGAGATAGCTCGGGGCGGGCGGCAGTTCGGCCTCCTCGCCACGGCACAGGGCCTCGTAGGCCGTGAGCACCTCGTGGACGACGATCGGCATCGACATGCCGTCGCAGACGATGTGGTCGAAGGCGAGGTAGACGGTGGCGGAGTCCTCGCGCAGTACCGCCCCCATCACGAACAACGGCCAGGAGAGAGTGTCGATGCTCCGCTTGAACCGCTCGACGAGGAAGTCGCGCAGCACGCCGGAGTCGTCGAAGGCGCCCACGGGCACGGCGTCGAGGGCGAGTTCGGCGGGGTCGAAGGGCTCGCAGGCCACCTCCCCGGCCAGCCGGCTGAACGCGCACCGGAGCACCTCGTGCCGCTGGACGAAGGTGAGCAGCGCCTGCGCCAGTGCCGGTTCGTCGAGCGGGCCCGACACCTCGAAGGTGACCGCGATCCACGAGGCGACCGGGTCGTCGGCGTCCCTGCTCTCCTCGGCGACCGTGAAGTGCTTGTCCTGGTTGAAGGACGCCTTCTTGCCCGCTCGGGGGTCCTGCTCCGATGCCTCCGCCGCCGTGCGCGTGAGCCGCCACTCGACCACCCGCCCGGGTGCCACGTGGTGCATCTCCAGAGGAAACTGCCGCATAACCGTCATCCCTTCGCCCCCGATCCGACCCCGAGGCGCTAACGACCTCCGGGCCGGGGAGGTGACGGAATCACCCTCCCGGGCCCGCGGTGCGGTACTCGGGCCGCAGGGCGGACTCCTCCTTGATCCTGATCTCCTTGGGGTGCGCCGGGTCGGCGGGCGCCGCAGGCACCCGGTCGACGTCCACGACGCCGTCGTAGGCGCCGCCGGTACGGATCCAGTCGTTCGCCGGAGAGCACGTGTGACAGCGGTGACGGAACAGGATCCGAGTGCTCAGGACTCCGCGTCGTCGCGGCGGACCTCGATGTGGTCGGCTGCCAGGTCGACCGCCACGCGGTGCTCCATGCCCAGGGCCTCCAGGAACTTCTGGGGCAGCTGGACGCGGCCGGTGCGGTCCAGCATCACGTACTCCCGCTCGCTCACCGACTCCTCGCCGTGCTCGTCGGTGACCGTGCGCCGCAGGACCTCGCTGCTCGTCCGGCCGTCGCGGATGGCGACCGTACGCCGCACCTCGCCCGCGACCATCGGGTCGTGGGTCACGATCACCACGGTGGCGCCCAGTTCCCGGTTGACGGTGCGGAAGGCCTCGAAGATCGCGGCGCCCGTCTCCGAGTCCAGCTCGCCGGTGGGCTCGTCCGCGAGGAGAACCTTCGGGTCGTTGGCCATGGCCACGGCGATGGCCGCGCGCTGCTGCTGCCCGCCGGACAGCTCCGCCGGGCGACGGCCCGCGAGGTCGCCGATCTCCAGGGCCTCGAGGAGCTGCGCCACCCGCTGCGCGCGGCGGCCGGACGCGCCGCGCCCGGTCCGTCCCCTCAACTGCATCGGCAGCGCGATGTTCTGGGCCGCCGTCAGGAAGGGCATCAGGTTGCGGGCCGTCTGCTGCCAGACGAACCCCACCGCCTCGCGCCGGTAGCGAAGCCGCTCCTTGGCCGACATCTCCAGCAGGTCGTAGCCGCCCACGGTGGCGGTGCCCGCCGTGGGGACGTCCAGGCCGGCGAGGATGTTCAGCAGGGTCGACTTCCCGCTGCCCGAGGCGCCGACGAGCGCCACCAGGTCGCCCTGGGCCACGGTCAGTTCGAGGCCCTGGAGGGCCTGCACCTCGACCCCGGCGGTGCTGAAGATCCGCACCAGGCGGTCGCAGGAGATCGCGGTGTCCGCCCCGCCCGTACGGGGCTCCGCGGCGGCCAGGGCCTCCCGGCGCAGGTCTTCGTAGGTCGGCTGGTCGGTGTTCACCGCTGGTCTCCCGCTCTCAACTCGGTGGTGATCTGTCGCCTGCCGGATACCGCCGCCTCCGCCAGCACGGCCACGGTCACGAGGGCCGCGATGCCCAGCGCCTGCGTCAGCACCGGCCCGGCGGCGAGGCCCAGACCCGTCGGCACCTCGGCGCCGACCAGCGAGGACAGGTCCACGGCCGGACCCAGCAGGAGCACGGCCGCCGCGGCGACGAGCCCGCCGCCGAGCGCCGCCACCAGGGCCTGCGGCCACGTCTCGGCCAGGATCAGCGCCACGCCCCGCCGGGGCTGCAGCCCCATCGTGCGCAGCCGCGCCAGCAGCGCGGCCCGGTCGGGGGCGGCCCGCATCAGCGTCAGCAGCACCGCCAGTACGGCGAAGCCGGCGGCGCCCGCCACGGACGCCCAGAACAGCCGGCCGGCCGAGTGCTGGAGGGGATCGCCGGACAGTTCGGCGACCTTGGCGGCGCTGGTGCGGACCAGGTACTTCTCGGCGGTCGCACCGGGGACGGTCCGGGCGACGAGCTCCTCCAGGCGGTCCCCGTCGATCCGGCCGAGCGCCAGCCACCGGTTGGGCTGCGCGGCCTTGGGCACCACCGCGCCGGCCGGCCCGGCCGGCAGGATCAGGGTGGCCGCCCCCGCACCCGGGAGCGCGGGCGTACGGCCTTCGAACGTGCCGGCGGAGCCGACCCGGATCTCCTCGCCGCCCACCCACAGCCGGAAGGTCTCCCCGTCCGCCTGTCCGGCCGTGTCCTTCTGCGTGAGCAGATCGCGGCTGATCAGCGCCGGGACCACGGCGTCGGCCCCGCCCGCGGAGGCGCCGTTCCCGGACGTCCCGCCCTTGGAGAGCGCGGCCGGGTCGAAGCGGCCCCGCCCGAGGGTCCGGGACAGTTCCGCGTACGACTCCGGATCGACGACGACCACCGAGACGTGCGCCGCGCCCCGGCCGAAGCCGAACACGAACGCGTCGTCGTCCACCCACGCCGAGGTGGCCGTGCGCACGCCGGGCAACGCGCCCGCGGCGTCGGTCAGTTCCCGGGGTAGCGCGGTCTCGTCGGGCGCGGCGACGTATGCGTCACCGCCCACGGCCTCCCGGGCCACCTGGAGCCGGGAGGCGTCGACCGCGCCCAGCACCGTCGCACCGAAGCCGCCCGTGGTGACGGCCAGCAGCAGCGCGATCAGGGGCAGCACCGAGGGGCGCCCCCGGCCCCCGCCCGCCCCGGCGAGCCCGCCCCGCGCGGCGCGGGCCAGCCCGAGGAAGCCGACCAGGCCGGGACCGCGGCCCGCCATCCGGGCCAACGCCCCGACCAGCGGGGGCTGGAGCCGGGCCAGGACCAGCCCGCCGCACAGTGCGAGCAGCAGCGGGGCCGCGACGAGCAGCGGATCGAGTCCCGCCCCGGCGGGAGCGACGCCGCGCGTGCGCACCTCGTACACGGCCGCGGCGGTGGCGACGAGGACCAGGAACTCGGCGACGAGCCGCCCGCGTGGGCGCGGCGTGCGCGGACCCGACAGCAGGACGAAGGCCCGTACGGGCAGGGCGAGCAGGGCCAGCAGGGTGACGGCGGACGCCGCGGCCAGGGAGGCCGTCGCCCGGGGCGTCGGCAGCAGCACCAGCGCGAGCCAGGTGGCCGCGGCCGCGGCGGGCAGCACCGTCACGGCGCCTTCACCGAGCAGGCGCAGCACGATGGAGCGGCGCGAGCCGCCCCGGGCGAGCAGCAGCCGCAGCTCGACCGCACGCCGGTCGCCGCCCAGCGCCGCGGCCAGGGCGAAGACGACCACGGCCACCCCGGCGACCCCGGCCGGGCCGATCGCGGCCAGCGGCGCGGCGCCCTGCTGCCGGGCCTCGGCCTGCGCGAAGAGCTCCGGGAGCCGGGAGGCGATCCGCAGGTCCGGCCGCTCGATCGCGCGGCTGAGCCCGCTGGAGGTGGGACCGGCGACGAAGGAGGCGACCTCCTTGGCGGTGGCGGGCAGCCGGTCCGCCCTCAGCGCGCCGGTGTCCACCGGCAGCCGCCAGAAGTACTGGGTGCCCTCGCCCCAGCCGGAGATCCGGTCGATGCCCTCCGCACCGACGACGGCGCCGGTCTGCCAGTACGCCCTGGGCGGGGCGGCGGTGGTCCGGTTCTTGCACGCGTACGCCAGGCAGGGGAGGTCGGTCCAGTACACGTCGGCGGCGTCGGCGACGTCGTAGAGGCCGACGACCTCGGCGCGGACCGGACCGGACATCAGGGGCCGGGACTCCAGCACGGTGCCGATGGGCGCCTTCAGGGTCTCGGACGCGGCGCGCGACAGGGCCACCGGGACCGGCGCGTCGTCGGCCACGGGGCCGGACGGCCAGCGTCCCGCCACCAGCGACGCGTGGGAGGCGACCTCAGGGAGGTGGACGAGGGTCAGCCGAGGGTCGGGGCCCTCGATCCGGGCGAGCCCCGGGTTCGCCAGGTCCCGGGGCTTCATGCCGTAGGCGCCGTGCACCGGGCCGCTCGCGGCGAGGCGGAAGGCACCTCCGGTACGGGCGCGGAGCGCGGCGAGGGCGGAGTCCAGTTCCTGCGGTGTCTGGGGTCCGCCCTGCGAGCTGGTGGTGGCGAACAGGCTCGTCGGGCCGGGGCCCTGGGCCTGCAGGAACGAGCGCAGGGCCTGGTCGGCGCCGCGGTCCACGGCCCGGGGCAGCCCGGCCGCGAGGAGCACGGTGACGAACACGAGGGCGGCGCCGAGCAGCGTGGTCAGCGGAGCCGCGCGCAGCCGGGTCCGCACCCAGGGAGCGGGACGGACCCCTGCGGGGCGCACGGCCCGGCCGGAGGTGGCCCCGGCCCCGGGCCCGCCCGTGCCCGGGCGTTCCGTGCCGGGTTCTTCAGGGGCGGCGCCCCCGCGGGCGGGCCCGCCTGATGCGGCGCCGTTCGGTCCGGCCTCGGACGGGCGGGGATCCCGGCCCCCGGTGCCGGGGGATGCGGGGCGGCTCATGACTCCTCCACGTGCCGCAGCCGGTCGGCCACGCCTCGGTCTCGCCGGCCGCCCAGCACGGCCGACAGCAGCGGCACCGCGGCGATCGCGGCGGCCAGAAGCAACGTTTCGGCCGTCGGCAGGTCCACCAGGACCTCCGGGACCGGACGCCGTGCAGCGGGCGTCAGTACCATCAGCGGCACCACCAGGTGCACGATGACGGCACCCAGACCCAGCCCGACGGCGGTCCCGAGGCCGACCAGGGCACCGGTCTCGGCGGCGACCGTCCGGGCGAGGCGCCGCCGGGGCGTCCCCAGGGCCGACAGCACCGCGAACTCCGCGGCCCGTTCCCGTCCGGCGGCGGCCGAGGAGGCCGCGAAGCCGATCGCGGCCAGGACCGCGCAGGCCACCGCGAGCGCGGCCAGCGCGCCCTGCGGGCCCGCGCTGAGCGGATCGTCCAGCAGCCCGGCCGCCACCTCCTCGCGCAGCTCCACCCGCTGCGCACCCGCGCCGGAGCGCAGTTCGGCGGCGGCCCGCGCGGGCACCGGGTCGTCTCCGGAGGCGGCCGGCAGCCACCACTCGACGACCGCGGGCAGCTCCCGGCCGGTGTCGGCCGCCAGCAGCCGCCCGGCGGCGGCGAGATCGACGGCCACGGCCGTGTCCCCGGCCACCGGCAGCGAGCCGACGGCTGCGGTGATCCGTACGGCCACGGTGGTCCCGCCCAGCGGGACCGGCACCACGTCGCCCACGCCCGCTCCGACGGCGGCGAGGTAGCCGCGGGTCGCGATCCCCGGCACCTCCGCGGCGGGGGCGCCGCCCGCGAGCAGCCCGAGCTGCACACCGCCGATGCTCCCGGCGCCGCCCCGGTACCGGATCCGCAGGAGCTCGTCCGGGCCGGCCGGGAGCAGTTCGCCGGCCCGCCCGCCGCCGGTCAGCTGCGGGGCACTGAGGGTCCAGCCGCCCGTACCCGCACGCGCGGGCATCGCGGTCGCACCGGCGGCGTCGGCGGCGGAGACGCGCCGCACGGTCAGCTCCCCGGGCCGGTCGGGTGCCGGCGGCGCGTCCCCGCGCGGCATCCGGCGGTCCTCCAGGCCGTACGAGAACACGAACCCGGCGACCCGCAGCGGAGCGGCCGCCGACCCGAGCGGGGCCCCGGTGATGGCGCCGAGGTCCACCGAGACGGTGGCGTCCCCCGATTCGGGCAGCTGCATCATCGGCGTGCGGTGGGTCAGGCCGAACCGGTCGCGCAGCAGCACGCCGAGGCCCGGCCGGCCGCCTTCGCCGGAGGCCCGCACCGTCACGTCCAGGTCGATCCGGTGCGGCTGACCGGGCAGTTCGATGCCGTCGGCGGCCGCGCCCCCGGCCGCCGAGAGCGGGGTGAACAGCTCGCGCACGGAGTGCCCGTCCCGTAGATCGGCGCGCAGCGGCACCCGTTCGGCGACCCCGGCCGCGTCGAGGGCGAGCACCTGCCCGGCGCGCCCGCCCGGCAGGTCCTGCTTCGCACGGATCACCGGGATGATCCGCTCGCCGCCGGGCAGGGAGGCGTACCGCCCGTTCCGGCCCAGGGGTGCGAGGTCGCTGCCCGAGATCCGCAGGCCCCCGGCGGTGGCGAAGTCGGCCTGGTCCCGCTGGGAGGCGGACCAGGCGGTGTGCTGGCCCAGCGCCAGGACCCCGCTGGACACCGCCAGTACGAGCAGCAGCACCGGCCCGGTGGCCCGCCCCGGGCGGCGGGCGAGCTGCCAGCCGACCAGCGCCGGTCCGAGGCCCCGGCCGCGGGCGGCGATCCGCCCGCCGAGCCGCGCCGCGAACGGCAGCAGCCGCAGCACCAGCAGCGTCCCCGCGCACAGGGCCAGCGTCGGCGCGGCGACCAGCACCGGGTCCACCCCGAGCCCGCCGTCCGGGGCGGCGGCTTCGGCGCCGTCACCGCTGTACTGCGCGAGCTGCTGGTAGGCGAGGACGGCGAGCGCCACCAGGGCCAGGTCGGCGCCGGACCGGGCGGCCCCGGCGACGAGCGCCTGCCGTCGGCCGCCGACCCGCAGGGCGGCGGCTCCCGCGCCGCGCAGCATCGCGGGCAGCGCCGTCAGCAGGACGCAGGCCAGGGCGCAGGCGCCCGCGACGGGCCACAGCAGCAGGTTCCCGGAGGTGTCCATCGGCACCCGCGCCAGCGGGCCGAATCCGGACAGCAGCCGCAGGAGCGGGGGTGTGAGCAGGGGGGCGAGCACGGCGGCGGGCAGCGCGAGCAGGAGCGATCCCGCCGCGCCGAGCGCGCCGAGCCGCAGGCGGGAGGCGCCGCGCGCGGTCAGCAGGACGCGCTCGGGCTCCTGACGGTCGTCGAGGAGGTGGGCGACGAGCAGCAGCGCGGCCGCCGCGAGGACGGCCAGCTGCAGCGCGCCGACCAGCAGGGTGGACCGGGCGACCCGCTGCCCGGAGACCAGCTCGTCCAGCAGGTGGGGGAGCTCGGTCTTGACCTGGAACCCGTCGGGGCCCTTGACGCCGGTGGAGCCGAGGGCGCCTGCCGCAAGGCCCGCCGAGCGCTCCCGGACGTCCTGCGCCCGGGCGGGGCTCACGGCCGCGAAGTCGGGGGTGAGGAGCACGCCGCGGCTGTTCTGCGGCAGCCCGCCCGCCGTGAACGCGGTGTCGTCGACGAGCAGCGGCCCGTACGTGGTGAACGCGCTGACCTGGAGCTCGCGGCCGCCGAGCGGGTCGAGCCGCCAGTACGGGGCATCGGGGTCGGCAGCCCGGTAGACGCCGGTGACCTGCACGGTGAGCGGGGCACCGCCGTACCGGTCGTCGAGGCGCACCTCGGCGGGCAGCGCCGCCTCGGTCAGCCCCAGCCGGGTCAGGGCCGCCCTCGGGACGGCCACCTGCGTGCGCGAGGCGTCCGGTCCGGTGACCGCCTGCGGCCACTGGCCCGCCACGAGCCGGACCCGCTCGTGGTCGAGGGAGGCGAGCAGCGTCAGATCGGTGTCCTTGCCGGGGGTGCGCGCGCCCGGGATGCCGTACGGGCGGCTGCGCGCCATGCTCTCGAAGGACACCGGGAGCGGTCCGAACAGCTCGCCGGCGAAGGCGCGTACGGCCTTGTCGTCCTCGGCGCGCGTGGTCACCGGATGTTCGCCGGTCACCACGACGGTGCTCCGGTCCCGGCCGGGCCCCTGGAGGGCCTGGCGCAGTCCTGCCTCGCCCACACCACGGGTGAAGGCGAACAGCGCCGTGAGCACGGTCGTGGTGATGAGCACGGTGAGCAGCACGGCGGCAGCGAGCGGCAATCGCCCGCGCAGCCGGCGCATGACGAAGCCGAGCATGTGCTGTGTTCCTCCCCCGTCCGGACCACTGGCACCGGATAGCGGACGATGCTGTCAGATTCGAACGCACAGGGGAAGGGACTTGCGCGGAGGATGTGACAGGTGAGCAAATTCGAAAGTGAACCGTTAACGGCCAGGGGGAGCAGACGTCATGACGCAGCATCAGGACAGCGCGGCCGGCGTGCCGATGGTGGCCGTGGACGACGTCCACCGCAGCTTCGGCAGCGGCCCGCAGGCCGTGCACGCCCTGCGCGGCGTCTCCTTCGAGGTGCGCCGCGGTGAACTCACCGCGCTGAAGGGCCGGTCCGGCTCGGGCAAGACCACCCTGCTCAACCTGGTCGGCGGACTCGACACCCCGACCTCGGGCACCGTCACCCTCGACGGCACCGGCCTCGCCGGCCTGGACGAAACGGGGCTGCTGGCGCTGCGCCGCGACCGGATCGGTTTCGTGTTCCAGTCCTTCGGCCTGATACCGGTCCTCACGGCCGTCGAGAACGTCGGCGTCCCGATGCGTCTGCGAAAGGTCCCGGCCCAGCAGCGGGAGGAGCGGGCCAGGACCCTGCTCGCCCTGGTGGGCCTGGCCGAACACGCGGACCAGCGCCCCGGCGAACTCTCCGGCGGGCAGCAGCAGCGGGTGGCCGTGGCCCGGGCCCTGGCCAACGAGCCCGATCTGATCATCGCGGACGAGCCGACCGGCCAGCTCGACTCCGAGACCGGCCGGTCGATCATGCGGCTGCTGCGGGCGGTGGTGCGCAGCGAGGGGGTCACCGCCCTGGTGGCCACCCACGACCCGGCCCTGATCGAACTGGCCGACCGTGTCGTGGAGTTGCGCGACGGACGCATCGTCGACGAGCAGCGCGTCCGGCAGGCGGCCGTCGGCTGAGCCTCCCGCTACTCGGTGTGCAGGGCCGAGGCGATCGTCATCCGGGCCGCCGACCTGGCCGGCACCAGGGCCCCGAGGACGGCGATCGCCACCCCGGCCAGCAGCATCGCGGCCAGCTGCGGCGGGTGCCACACGTCCTTCATGTACGCGGGGAACTCCACCACCCCGACGTGGTCGACGACCAGCCGGTGCGCCGCCATTCCGAGCGGGATGCCGATCAGCCCGGCGACGGCGCCCAGCCCGGCGACCGAGGCCACGGTCATCAGCACCACCTGCCGTGGGGTCATCCCGATGGACTTGAGCATGCCCAGGTCCCGGCGGCGCTCGCGGGTGTTGAGCAGGACCGTGTTGAACACGCCGAGCGAGGCCACGACGGCCAGCAGCGCCGTGAACACCGACGAGAACGTGACGACGGTGGCCGTGCCGACGTTCGCGTAGTCCACCACCGCCGCGCTCAGGCCCGGATCGAGCGCCTCGACCGCGTCGGCGTACGCCCTGGCGTCGGAGCCGGGAGCGAGCCGCACCGAGTACTCGGTGGCGCGGGCCTCCGGATCGAGCAGGCCGAGGGTCGGCCACGTGCCCTCCAGCGAGCGGGCGTTGCCCTCGATGAGCTGACCGACGACGGTCGCGGAGACCTTCCTCGCGTTCAGTTCGAGCGTGACCCGGTCGCCGACCTTCAGCCCGCGCTCGCTCAGGAACGCGGGGCCCGCCACCACCTCGCCCGCCTCCCGCGGCGCACGGCCCCTGACGATGATCTTGTCGTACAGCGAGTTGTCCCCGCGGTAGAAGTCGGCGTAGACGGGCTGCGTCCGGCCGGTCAGATTCGCCTGCGAGAACGCCCGGGCCCGTACGCCCGCCGCACCGGGGAGGGCTCGCAGCCGTTCCTCGATCCGTCCGTCGTCGAGCCGGGGGGCGGCCCGGTCGCTGCCCGGGCCGCCCGCCCGCACGTGGACCCGGGGACCCCCGTCGCCGCGGCCGATGTCCGCGAACGCCACCATCGTGCTCGTCAGTCCGGTGGCCAGGGTCACCGTGGTGACGCCGAGGACGATCGCCGCCATGGTCAGCAGGGTGCGCCCCGGGCGGGCGAACGGCTGGCCCAGACCCAGGCTGACTGGGCGCGGCAGGCGGGTGGCCCCGAGCAGCCGCTGGACGCGCAGCCCGCGCCCGGACCGCGGCGCGCTGCCGGCGGTGATGGCCTCGGAGGCGGGCAGCCGGTGCGCCCGCAGCGCCGGTACCAGTGCCGCCAGCAGGACCAGGGCGGGCATGCCCAGCAGGCAGACGACGGACACCCACGGACCGACCCCGCCGACCGCGGCGCCACCGGTCTCGATGCCCGTGAAGGCGACCTTGACGAACGGGCCGGCCAGCGCGTTGCCGGCCACCGTACCGAGGACGCAGCCCGCCACGGCCGGTACGCAGAGCATCGTCAGGTAGACGCCGACCACCTGGTTCGGAGTGAAGCCCAGGGCCTTGAGCACCCCGATGTGCCGGTATCCGGAGACGACCGCACCGCTGACCACGTTGCCGACGATCAGGACCGAGACCAGGAGGCCCAGGACACCGAAGAACGCGATGAAGGGCAGGTAGGAGTCGGCCAGCGCAGAGTAGGCCTTCTTCAGGGTGAACGAGGTCTGCACGCCGGTCAGCGATTCCCGAGGCAGCCCCGAGGTGGCTCCGGCCAGCCCGGCGTCCACGCGGGCCTCGGTGGAGGAGTCCGCGAACCGGTACAGCATCTGGGCGGCGGACGGGTGCAGCGCGTCCAACTGCTCCGGCGTGACCCAGGCGCTCGCCGACTTGCTCATGCTCGTGGCGAAACCGACGACGGTCAGCCTCGGCGATCCGGGTTCCCCCAGTGTCGTGCCCAGCAGCTCGGGGCCGGGGGACCCCTGGACCGGCCAGTCGACGACGATCTCGCCCGGCCCGGTGGCCCATCGGCCCTCCAACAGCTCGATGCGGTCGACGGGGCCCGCCGGATCGGCCCGGCCCACCACGGTGAGGGTGCCGCCCGCAGTCCAGAGCCAGCCCTTGGGGATGTCGACCACGGCCTGCCCGAAGGGCCCCGCGGCGGCCACCACGCCCGGCTGCCGGGTGGTGCGCGCCAGCTGCTCCGGTGAGACCTTCGCGGTGTCGAAGGTCGCCACCGCGTGCGCGCCGCGCTGCTTCGCGTACGCCTTCTCGAACGGGGCCGAGGCCGCCTCCAGCAGCCCCAGCGCGAGCAGCACCGTCGTGGTGGAGCACAGGACGACCAGGCCGATGACGAACGTCTGGACCCGACGGCGCTTCACGGCCGCGCGTGAGGCCCTCCACACGGCGCTCACGCGGTCGCCTCGAGGGCGGTCTCGCGGGCGACCCGGCCGTCGGTCATCTCGACCAGTCGGCTCGCGCACCGCGTGGCCAACTCCCGGTCGTGCGTGACGATCAGCAGGGTCTGGCCGATCTGATTGAGGTCGATGAGGAGGTCCATCACCTGTTCGCCGGAGCGGCTGTCGAGCGCGCCGGTGGGTTCATCCGCAAGGAGCAGCGCGGGCCGGTTCATCAACGCCCGTGCGACGGCGACCCGTTGGCGCTCACCGCCGCTGAGCGTCGCCGGGTAGTTGTTGCGGCGCGCGGCCACCCCGAGTTCGTCGAGGAGCTCCAGGGCCCGGCGGCGGGCCTGCCGCGCCGGGGTGCCGGTCAACTGGGCGGCCAGCGCCACGTTGTCGAGCACCGGAAGATCGTCGATGAGGTTGAAGAACTGGAAGATCATGCCGACGCTGCGGCGCCGGAAGAGCGCCAGCCCGGTCTCGTTCAGCCGCCCCAGATCCTGGCCGTGCACCTCCACGAGGCCCGAAGTGGGCCGGTCCAGCCCGGCCACCATGTTGAGGAGGGTGGACTTGCCGCAGCCGGAGGGGCCCATCACGGCGACCGCGTCACCCGCCCGGATCTCCAGCGACATCCCGTCCAGGGCCTTCGCGTCACCGTACTCCTTGTGGACGCCCTCCAGCCGCACCACCACGTGCCGTTCACTGCCTTGATCAGTTGTCATGGCTCGAACCTAAGGCGGGGGTCGCGGGCGGTGCGTCAGTCCCCGGATGTAGAGGTCCGCGCAGGTCATCCCGTGGATGTACGCGGCCCGTGCGGCCCGTCCGGCAGAATGAAGCGCGGACCGACGGGGGAGGGAAGCGAAGGTGGGGACGATCACCGCGGGGGCCGCAGCGTGTGTCGCCGCGGCCGTGGCCGCAGGGCTGGGGCTGGCCCTCGTACGCGCCCGGCGCGGGCACCGGGCGGCCATGGGCGAGCGCGGCTGGCTGCTGGAACGGGAACGGGAGAGCGCGGCCCGGGCCGCCGTGGACGCGGAGCGGGCCAGGATCGCGGCCGAACTCCACGACATCGTCAGCCACAACGTGAGCCTGATGGTGGTCCAGGCGGGCGCCGCGCGGGAAGTACTGGACACGCTGCCGCAGGAGGCCGCGGCGGCGATGAGCGCCGTGGAGGCGGCGGGACGGACGACGATGACGGAACTGCGGCACCTGCTGGGGCTGTTGGCGCCCGCACAGGACGGGCGGGACGAGCCGTACCCCGCGGCGGCGGCCGGAACCGCCACGGAGCCGCAGCCGACCCTGGCCCGGCTCAGCCCGCTGATCGACAGGTTCGCCTTCGCCGGCCTGCCGGTGGAGGTACGGGTGTCCGGGGAGCCCCGGCCGCTCCCGGCCGGGATCGACGTCACGGCGTACCGGATCATCCAGGAGGCCCTGACCAACGCGTTCAAACACGGAGACGGGGGCAAGACGGAAGTGACGGTGCGGTACGCGGACCACGCGCTGCGGGTGGAGGTGCTCACGGACGGCCCGGGCGCGGTGGGCTCCGCCGGGTCCGCCGTGGCGGGAGCGGAAGGTGCGGCCGGGTCCGGCAGGGCGGTCGGGATCGCCGGGGCGGCCAGGGCCGAGGGGACCGGGCGCGGGCTGCTCGGCCTGCGCGAGCGCGTCGCCGTCTACGGCGGCGACCTCGACGCCCGCCGCCGCCTCGGCGGCGGCTACCGCGTGCGGGCGCGCCTCCCCTTGGAACGGCCGTGACCGGGCCCGCGGCCGGATCGGGGCCGACGGCCGCCACACCGGCTCCCGAGCCGCCCGCCATGCCGGCGTCCACGCCGGCGCCGGCGGTCACACCGTCCCCGGTGCCCACGCCGGCGGCTACGCCGTCCCCGGTGCCGACGCCGTCCCCGGCGCCGATGTCCACGCCGGCCCCGGCCCCGGCGCCCGCGCCCGCACCCGTAGCCGCTGTCGCTCCGGCTTCCGTGCCCGCGGCGCCCGGCCTCCGGCCGACGCCCACGGCAGCGCCGGCCCCCCGGGTGGTCATCGCCGACGACCAGGAGCTCGTCCGCACCGGCTTCCGGCTGATCCTGACGGCCCGGGGGATCGACGTGGTCGGGGTCGCCGGCGACGGGGTGGAAGCCGTCGGGCTGGTGCGGCGGCTGCGGCCCGACGTCGTGCTGCTCGACATCCGGATGCCGAACATGGACGGTCTCGAAGCCGCCCGGCGGATCCTCGCCGAGGCTCCCGGCTGCCGGGTGATCATGCTGACCACCTTCGACCTGGACAGCTACGTCTACGCCGCTCTCGCCGCCGGGGCCAGCGGTTTCCTGCTGAAGGACGTCACCCCCGAACACCTCGCCGCCGCCGTCCGCCTGGTCGGCACCGGCGACGCGCTGCTCTCCCCGTCGATCACCCGCCGCCTGGTCGAGCGCTGCGGGCCCGGCCCCGGGGCCGCCGCGCCGCACCCGGAACTCGCCGCGCTGACCCCGCGCGAACGGGAGGTGCTGACCCTGATGGGCCGCGGCCGCTCCAACGCCGAGCTGGCGCGGGACCTCACGCTCAGCGAAGCCACGGTGAAGACCCATGTGGCCCGGATCTTCGCGAAGTTGTCGCTGCGCGACCGGGCCCAGGCCGTGGTCCTCGCCTACGAGACGGGCCTGGTCACCCCCGGCTCCGGGTAGCGGCCGACCAGGTCCTCCATCACGGAGCGCGGGAGCGAGGGATTTTCGGCCGCCGCCCGTGCGAGCTCCTCGTCGGCGTCGTCGAGCAGGCCGAGGAGGACCGGCACCGCCAGTGCGGGATGGGCGGCGGCCTCGCACCGAGCCCGCCGGTCGGCCAGGCAGGGGACGAGCGCCTCGGAGGTCGCGTTCGGGTGCCCGGCGATCGCGCGCAGCGCCCGCCGTACGGGCGGCTCGTGCCGGGCCAGCTCCGCCAGCAGCGCCCCCGGCGCATCAGGATTGGCGGCGACCCGCGCGTGGACCGGTACGCCGTGGCGTGCGAGCATTCCACGCAACTGGCCTTCCGACAGGCCCGGATGCGGGGCGATCGCCTTGACCACCGCCGCGTCGGGATCGGCGGCGAGCGCGTCGCGCACCCCGTCCGGCAGGTCACGCCGCTCCGCGACGAGCATGCGTACGGAGGCGTGCGCGGATCCCGCCAGCTCCACGAGCTCTTCGGCCGTCGCGGCGGCGATGCGCGGCAGCAGGACCGGACCGGTCTTGGTCGTGCGGGCCAGGGTGACCAGAACGTCGAGCGGGATCCGGGGATGGTGCGCCAGGGCGCGCCGCTCCGGGGGCGTGGCTTCGGCGGCGAAGATCCGGATGAGTTCCTCGCCGATCGCGGGATTTTCGGCAACGGTCTCCCGGACGCCGGGCATAGGGTCGCGTGCGAGGAGCGCGTACACCTCCTGCGGCAGGTCGGAGCGTTCGGCCAGCGCCCATCTCAGCAGCATCCAGGGCGTGTCGGCGAGCGAGGTCGCCGCTTCGGGCGGGGTGGCCGGGTTTCGCAGGGCCCGCTGCCGGATCTCGTGGACGGTGGAGGCGTGCGAACCGTCGCACGCGGCGCCCGCCCGCAGTTCGCAGTCCACGTCGGGGCAGTACGGGTCGTGGACGAAGGGGACGTCCTTGGTGTCGCAGACCAGACAGGACGCCGCCGGAGGGAGCCCGTCACCCGTGATCAGGGCGGCCAGCGCGGCGGGCGGCACGGCCTCGTTGCACGCCGCCGCGCTGCGGACCTCGGCATGGGGATGCCGCGCCAGACGGGCGGCGACGGCTGGATCCGTCGTCCACAGAGCGAGCTCCGTGACCACCTCGAGATCGGGGTCGGCGGCCAGGGCGTCCGCGGCATCCGGCGGGAGCGCGGGGCAGCAGGCCAGTTTCCGGCGGACGAAGGGGTCCGGGGAGGCGGACAGGAGGAAGGCCCACTCCGGCAGGCCGCGGCGCTCGTCGAGGAGGGCGACGGCGGCGAACGGCCGGACCGCCGGGTCGATGTCGGCGGCCGTCAGCGTCCCGCCGTAGGCGAGTCGGACGGCGGTGGCTTCGTCGTGCGCGGCCAGCGCCCGCACCTGGGCCCGGCCGAGGTCGGAGCGGTCGGCGAGGCCGCAGATCAGCTCGTCGGGGAAGTCACGGGACGGCTCCGGGCCGGTGGCGGCATCGGCCCGGGCCCCCGCCTCCAGGGCCAGATCCAGGAGGCGGCTGGTCAGGTGCACCGGCAGCGCCGGATTGGCGGCCAGCCCGCACAGGAGGTGGTTCACGGACGGGCCTCCCGTCCCGCGGCCGCGGCCGACAGGGCCCCGGTGAGCGCCTGAGCGTACGGATGCGGGCGCCGCCGGCGGGGGAGCAGTACCCCGAAGTGCCGCGCGGGACGCGGCGGTTCCACCCGGACCACGCTCAACCCCGGGTCAGGGTCCGGGGCCAGCGAGACCTCCGGGACGAGGGAGACGCCCACGCCCGCCGCGACCAGCGTCTGCGCGAAGAAGTAGTCGGTGGTGGACGCCCCGACCAGGAGGTCGAAGCCGGCCCGGTCCGCGTAACGACGCAGGAAGGCCTCCGTCTTGAGGCAGCCGAGCACCCAGCGGTCCCCGGCGAGCTGGGCCGGGCTCAGCGAGGACCGGTCCGCGAGCCGGTGCCCCCGGGGCAGCACCAGCCACAGCGGATCCTCCGTCAAAGGCACCCAGTCGAGCCCCGGCCGCTCGCCCGCCCCGGCCGGCAGCGGGCCGTCGAAGTGGTAGCTGAGAGCGAGGTCGGCCGCCCCGGCGCGCACCATCGGCACGGCGTCCTCCGGTTCGCACTCGCGGACCGTCAGCTCCACCTCCGGATGCGCGGCCACGAACCGGGACAGCGCCCCCGGCAGGAGGTGCCTGCCGCCGCTGGTGAAGGTGGCGACGGTCAGCCGCGGCCGGGGGGCGGTCACCCGGTCGATCTCGTGGCGGACCTGGTCCAGTTCGGCGGAGATCGCCTCGGCCGCCTCCACCAGCAGCCGGCCGGGCTCGGTGAGCGTGACCCCGCGCGTGCTGCGCACGGCCACCGGGTGGCCCAGGCCGCGCTCCAGCGCGGCGATGTGCTGGGAGACGGCCGACGGGGTCAGCAGCAGGGCGGCGGCCGCCCTGTTGAAGCTGCCGTGCTCGGCCACTGCACGCAGGACGCGCAGCCGCTGCACATCGATCATCAGTTTTCCTTCATACCGGTTCAGTCGATCAGCAGTTCCGCTGTGGACGGTACAGCGGCAGAGTCGTGTGCATGAACAGAATTCTTGTCATCGGCGGGAGCCGGTACTTCGGAAAGTCCCTCGTCACCAAGGCCCGCGACGCCGGCCACCAGGTCACGCTCCTCAATCGGGGCTCCGGCACCCCGCCGCCCGGCGTCGGCCACCTCGTCGCCGACCGCGACGACGAGGAGCAGCTCCGGGAGGCGCTGGGTCCGCGCACCTTCGACACCGTCGTCGACCAGGTCTGCTACACGCCGCAGCAGGCCGCCGTCGCCCGGCGCGTCTTCGCCGGGCGGACCGGACGGTACGTCATGACCAGCACCATGGAGGTCTACGACCCGGCCACCCTCCCCGCCCCGACGGCCGGCGGCGGCCGGATCCCCCTCACCGAGGACTCCCTCGACCCGTTGCGGGCGGAGGCGGCCCGGGGGAGCGGTCCCGCCTTCGCGTACGCGGACGGCAAGCGGCGGGCCGAGGCCGTCTTCCTGCGGGACCCCGTCTTCCCGTACGTCTCCGTACGCGCGGCCCACGTACTCGGGGGCGGCCGCGAGGACTTCACGGGGCGCCTCGCGCACTACGTGGAACGGATCGCGGCAGGCACCCCGGTCGACGTCCACGAAGCCCCGTACGCCACCTCGTTCGTCCACCACCGGGAGATCGCGGACCTGCTGTACTGGGCGGCCGGGCAGAGCTTCACCGGGCCGGTCAACGCAGCCTCCCACGGTGCGCTGGACGCGCGGGGGCTGAGCGGGCTGGTCGCCGCGCAGGTGGGGCGGCGCCCGCGCTACCGGGTCGTCGGACCGGGCGCCGAAGCCTCGCCCTTCTCCTTCGACCGCGCCTACGTGATGGACAACGGCCGGGCCGCCGGCCTGGGTTTCGGCTTCGGCCGGGTCGCGGACTGGCTGCCGGAGGCGATCGCCGAAGCGGCCGCGGTCTAACCGTCGCCGGTGCGCCGCTCCAACGGTGTGGCTACTGCCGAGTTGCTCACACTGAAAACGACGCTCCCCGCCCGGTAGCGGTCGTCGGACCACTCGATCGGGCGGCCGGCCGCCGTCGCGGAGGCGTGCCGCTGGCGCAGGAGGGGGGTGCCGCGGCGGACCTCCAGCAGCCGGGCGTCCTCGCTGCCCGCCGGGAGGGCGTCGATGAGGTGCTCGCCGTAGTGGGCGACGACCCCGGAGTCCTGCGCGAGGAGGTCCATGATGGAGCGGCAGTCCTCGGGCATGGCCTCGACGGCCGCCGCGATCCAGCCGGGATAGGCGGTCCGCTCGACCATGGTGGGCTCCCCGTCCAGCAGGCGCAGCCGCAGCACCGAAAGGACCTCCGCGCCCGGCTCCAGCGCGAGCCGCTCGGCCTCCTCGGCGGTGGCGGGCCTGCGCGTACGGGAGAGGAACCGGCTGGCGGCCTGGTGCCCGAGCCCCTCGGCCCACTGGGCGAAGCTGTTCAGCTCGCCGAAGCTGTGCCGCCGCTCGTGGCGCAGAACGATCCTCCGCGCGCCCTGCCGGGAACCGATCAGCCCCTCCGAGGCCAGCGTGGCCACCGCCTGGCGGACCGTTCCCCGCGAAGCCGACCACTGCGCGGCGAGGTCGCTCTCGGAGGGCAGCTGAGAGCCCACCGGGCGCTCACCGGAGAGGATGGCCCGGCGCAGCGCGTCGGCGATCTCCAGATATCTGACCGTGCCCATGCCCCTCGCCCCCTGTCCGGTGCGTACGGATCACCCCTGCGGTGCCCACGCTCATGATCATTCCAACATGCCTTGTCACGACTTCTTTCGGTCATTGTCGTGTCTTCGTCGAGTCGTGCCTCCCGGTCCAGACTCCGTTCATCGTCCGTACAGTGAGACCGGGCGAACTGGAGCCAACTTGTTCAGACAAGTGGACCCCCCTAAGTCTCCGGGAGAGACCGTGCTCAGTTCCTCCGCCCGTCGCGGTGCGGCCGTACTGCTCAGCGCCGCCGTCCTCACCACGCTCAGCGCGTGCGGTGCCGCCCCCGACACCAAGACCTCGGGTGGTGCCGACGGCGCCAAGAACGGCGCGAAGCCGGCCACCGCCACCTCGGTCGCCGATTTCGGCTCGCTGGAAGCCCTCGTCGCCGCCGCGCAGAAGGAGGGCAAGCTCAACGTCATCGCCCTGCCGCCGGACTGGGCGAACTACGGCGAGATCATCAAGGCCTTCGAGGCCAAGTACAAGATCAAGGTGAACAGCGAGAACCCGGACGCCTCCAGCTCCGACGAGATCGCCGCCGTCAAGTCCCGCAAGGGCCAGGACCGCGCCCCCGACGTCCTCGACCTCGGCATCGCCTTCGCCCGCAGCGGCGCCGGCGAGAACCTCTTCGCCCCGTACAAGGTCGCCGCATGGGACAAGATCCCGGCCGGCCAGAAGGACGCCGACGGCCGCTGGTACAACGACTACGGCGGCTACGTCTCCATCGGCTGCGACGCGGCGAAGATCACCAACTGCCCGCAGACCTTCGCCGATCTGCTGGGGCCCGAGTACAAGGGCAAGGTCGCCCTCAACGGCAACCCCACCAAGTCCGGTTCGGCCTTCGGCGGCGTCTACGCGGCCGCCCTCGCCAACAAGGGCTCCTTCGCCGACATCCAGCCCGGCATCGACTTCTTCGGCCGGCTGAAGAAGAGCGGGAACTTCATCCCGGTCGAGTCCACCCCGGCCACCGTCGAGAAGGGCGAGACGCCCATCTCCATCGACTGGGACTACCTGAACGCCGGCTACGCCGAGCAGTTCAAGGGCAAGGGCGTCGACTGGAAGGTCGCCGTCCCCACCGACGGCGTCTACGCCCAGTTCTACTCGCAGGCCATCAACAAGGAGGCCCCGAACCCGGCCGCCGCCCGCCTGTGGATGGAGTTCCTCTACAGCGCCGAGGGCCAGAACCTGTGGCTGAAGGGGCACGCCCGCCCGGTCCTGCTCCCCGTCATGACGCAGGACGGCACCGCCGACAAGGACGCCGTCACCAAGCTCCCGCAGGTCCAGGGCACCCCGTCCTTCCCGGCCTCCACCGAGCTCGACAAGGCCAAGGCCACCCTCGCCGAGAAGTGGGACAAGGCCCTCTCCTGATGTCCACCACCACCCCTCGTCCCGTGGGGACCGCCGGCGGCAGCACCAGCCGCCGCCGGCGGCGCGGCCCGCGCACCTGGCTCGCGACCCTCCCCCTCCTCGTCTTCACCGGGCTCTGCTTCGGCATCCCCCTCGGCGCCATGGCCTTCGGCGCGGTCACCCGCACCGACCCCGACGGCGGCGCCACCCGGCTCACCGGCGAGCACCTCGCCCGCTCGCTCCAGGGCCCCTACCTCGGCTCGCTCGTCGGCAGCGTCCAGCTCTCCGCCCTGACCGCACTGCTCGGCGGAGCGATCGGCGTCGTCCTCGCCCAGGCCGTGGTCACCTCCCGCTCCACCGCCCTGCGCAGCGCCGCGCTCACCGCCTCGGGCGTGCTCGCCAACTTCGGTGGCGTGCCCCTCGCGTTCGCGTTCATCGCCACCGCGGGCATCTCCGGAGTCCTCACCCAGCTCGGCGACCTCACCGACCTCGGCTGGAACCTGTACTCCTTCACCGGCCTCACCGTGGTCTACCTGTACTTCCTCATCCCGCTGATGGTGCTGGTCATGGCCCCGGCACTGGAGGGACTGCGCCCGCAGTGGCGCGAAGCCGCCCAGAACAGCGGCGCCACCGGATGGCAGTTCTGGCGCCACGTGGGCCTGCCCGTGCTCGCGCCCTCCCTGCTCGGCGGGTTCGTCCTGCTCTTCGGCACCGCCTTCGCCGCGCACGCGACGGCCGCCGCGCTCGTCGGCGGCTCCGTACCGCTGGTCACGCTCAAGATCGCGGACGCGCTGTCCGGGAACGTGCTCACCGGCCAGGAGAACGTGGCGCTCGCCCTCGGCCTCGACATGATCCTGATCGCCGGCCTGGTCATGGCGGTCTACCTGCCCCTCCAGCGACGGAGCGCCCGATGGCTGCGATGACCCCCACCGCCACCCGCACCCCCGAGCAGGCCGGGGCCCCGGCGAAGACCGCCCGGACCCGGCCCCGCCCGAGGATCTGGCGCGGAGCCGTCCTGCTGCTCGCCGGGACCTACTTCCTCCTCCCGCTCGTCGCCTCCTTCGTCTTCACCGTGCACGTGCCCGGCCAGGGGATCACCTTCGAGGCGTACACCGAACTCCTCGCCGCCGAAGGCTTCACCCAGAGCCTGCTGCTCTCCCTCGGCCTCGCCGCCGCGACCATCGCACTGTCGCTGCTGCTCGCGGTGCCCGCACTGGTCGCCGTACGCATCGGCTCCCCGCGGCTGCGCCCCGTCGTCGAGGTGATGTGCATGCTCCCGCTGGTCGTCCCGCCGATCGCCCTGGTCACCGGCATCACGACGGTGCTGCGCTGGGGACCGGAGCACCTGTCGCGGACCCCGCTCTACCAGACGTTCATCGCCGTCCAGAACGAGGACTTCCCCGTCGTCCTGGTCCTCGCCTACACGGTGCTGGCGCTCCCGTTCGTCTACCGCTCGCTCGACGCCGGCCTGCGCGCCGTCGACGTGCCCACCCTCGTCGAGGCCGCCCGCAGCTGCGGTGCGAGCTGGCCGTACGTCGTCCTGCGCGTGCTGCTGCCGAACCTGCGGGCCTCGCTGGCCGGCGCCGCCTTCCTCACCCTGGCCCTGGTGCTCGGCGAGTTCACCATCGCCTCCCTGCTGGGCTTCAGGCCCTTCGCGGTGTGGATCGTGTCCATCTCCGGCGCCCAGGCCCGGATGTCGGTGGCCGTCTCCATCCTCAGCCTCCTGATCACCTGGCTGCTGCTGCTCGCCCTCTCGCGGGCCGGGACCAACCCCACCACCGCAGCGGCCACCACCTCCCGCAAGGAGTCCTGACCCCCATGTCCACCATCCCCGCGGCCAGGAAGCCCATGGACCCCGCCGGGCCCACCGGCGGAGCACGCGTCGAATTCCGCGGCCTGCGCCGCGCCTTCGGCTCCACCGTCGCCCTCGACGGACTCGACCTGACCGTCGAGCCCGGCGAACTCATCGCCCTGCTCGGCCCGTCCGGCTGCGGAAAGACCACCGCGCTGCGCGTCGTCGCCGGCTTCGAACAGCCCGACTCCGGCGAAGTCCTCGTCGACGGACAGGACGTCACCCGCATCCCGGCCAACCGCCGCGACGCCGGAATGGTCTTCCAGTCGTACAGCCTCTTCCCCAACCTGAACGCCCGCGACAACGTCGCCTTCGGCCTGCGCGTCCGCAAGGTCGGCGCGGCGCAGCGCCGCGAGCGGGCCGCCGAACTCCTCGACCTGGTGGGCCTGCCCGACCACGGCGACCGCTACCCGCACCAGATGTCCGGCGGCCAGCAGCAGCGCGTCGCGCTCGCCCGCGCCCTGGCCCTGCGCCCCCGCGTGCTCCTGCTCGACGAGCCGCTCTCCGCCCTGGACGCCAAGGTGCGGACGAACCTGCGCGAGGAGATCCGGCGCCTCCAGCTCTCCCTCGGCATCACGACGGTCTTCGTCACGCACGACCAGGAGGAGGCCCTGTCCATGGCCGACCGGGTCGCCGTCCTGAACGCGGGCAAGCTCGAACAGTGCGCCGCCCCGGCGGAACTGTACGAACGCCCCGCCACGCCGTTCGTGGCCGAGTTCGTCGGCACCATGAACCGGCTGCCCGGACGGCTCACCGACTCCGGCCTGGTCGAGGTCGCCGGCGCGCGCCTGCCCGTCGACGGCCCGGTCCCCGCCACGCCGGACGTGGAGGTCCTCGTACGGCCCGAGAACGTGACGGCCGAGGCAGATGCCGAAGGCAGCGCCACCGTCGTCTCCGCCTCCTTCTTCGGCTCCGTCACCCGCCTCCACCTCGAACTGCCGGGCGGCGTCTCGGTCAAGGCGGACCTCGCCTCCCGCGACGCGGGGTCCCTGGCCCCGGGCGCACGGGCGAGCGTCGCCCTGGCCGAGCGCCCCGTGCTCGTCGTCGCGAGGTCCGTGTGAGCGCCCTCGCCGCGGTCCTCTTCGACATGGACGGCACCCTCGTCGACACCGAGGTGCTGTGGTGGCGGACCACCGAGGAGATCGCCGAAGCCCTCGGCCACCGGCTCACCGACGCGGACGCGCCGGAGGTCGTCGGCCGCGCGGTCGAGGACACCGCCGCACACCTCGTACGCGTCACGGGAGCGGGAGACCCCGGCGAGGTGGCGCTCGCCCTCACCGGGAGCTTCTTCCGCAAGGTGGAGGAGGGCGCACCGATGCGGCCGGGCGCCCAGCAGCTGCTGTCCGCACTGGAGGCGGACGGCGTGCCCTTCGCGCTCGTCAGCGCCTCACCGCGGGTGGTCGTGGACTCCGTGGTCGGGGGCTCCCTGGCCCACGTCCCCTTCGCCTTCACGATGTCCGCCGACGACACCCCCCGGACCAAGCCGCACCCGGACCCGTACCGCGCGGCCGCCGAGCGGCTGGGCCTCGTACCGGAGGCCTGCGTGGCGGTGGAGGACTCACCGGACGGCGCCGCCTCGGCGGAGGCCGCCGGCTGCGGGCTCCTGATCGTCCCCTCCCTGCTCCCGGTCCCGCGCTCCCCGCAGCGGACCTTCGCGGACTCCCTCGAGGAGGTCACCCCGACCCTGCTGCGCCACTGCCTGGCGGCGGCCTCCTCGTAGCGGGACCGGCCCTTGGTGGGGGGATCCGGGCGGGCCGGAACGACGGGATGGACTCCATCGTCTCCGCAGACCGGATCGAGGCGGTCCGCCGGCGTGGCGCGTCGCAGGCCGCGTTCTGCGGCGAAGGCCCCGCGCACGGCGGCCTGCGCACGCTGTGGGAGGGGTTCGCGGTCGGCATGGCCAACCCCAAGACCATCGTGTCCTTCGCGGCCGTGCTGCCGCAGTTCGTCGACCGCGGCCAGGGCCGCGCGGCCCTTCAGATGCTGTTCCTCGGACTGGTCTTCAACGTCATCGCCCTGGCCTGCGACAGCGTGTGGGGGCTGGCGGCAGCCACCGCGCGCACCTGGTTCGCCCGCACTCCGACGCTGCAGTCCGACGGTCTCAGGCCCGGACGCCGAGGATGTCCAGGATGCCCTCCGCATAGGCGGCGGCCCCCGAGCCCGGGGCGGCGGCCAGTTCGCGGCGGAAGCCCTCGGTGCCGGTGCGGATGAAAGCGGCGCACTGGCCGTACAGCCCCGCCTCGTGGGTACCGCCGTCGTCCACCGTGCACAGCAGCGCCAGCAGGGTCCACAGCAGCGCCTCGCGGGTGGCCTGCCGGGGCGGGTGCGCGGACCACACCGCCATCAGCACGCCGCACGCCGCGGGCGCCGGCGGCTTCAGGGCCTCCCCGAAGAAGACGTGGCCCTCCAGGGCCCGGAACGCGGAGGGATGACCCTCGGCGGCATCCCGTACCGCACCCACCAGATGCCCCGCGGAGCGTCCGCAGCCGCACTCCATCGCATCCCAGTCGTGACGCTGGATCTCCGCCTCCACCGAGTCCGGAACCAGCGGGCTCCGCGGCACCGCGGACTGGCGCCGCAGAGCACGCCGCGGCCTCTCGCTCCCCGTCATGCAGCACAGTATGAGCCCAGGTCGGGCGGGGCTGCGAGGGGGGTCGGAACCGGATCGCACGGGCGTCCGTCTGAGACCCCGTGTGGATGAAAAGAAGGATCACGGCCCTCCTGCTGGCCCTGCTCGCGACCCAGCTCGGCTCCCTCGTCAGCCCGGCCTACGCGTGCGGATGCGGCGCGATGGTCCCCTACGGCCAGTCGCGGATCGGCGTCGACCGCGAGACCTCCGCCGTGCGCTGGGACGGCCGTACGGAGCAGATCGTCATGCGGTTCGTCGTACGGGGCGACGCGGACCGGGCCGCCTGGATCATGCCGGTCCCGGGACGGGCCTCGGTACAGCTCGGCGACGGCAAGCTGTTCGACGAACTGACGGAGCAGACCCGGCCCCAGCACAGGGCCCGGCACTACTTCTGGCCGCGGAACCACGACTGGCCGTTCGCCTCGAGCCAGGGTGACGGCGTCGGCGCCGCCCCGCCGGCCTCACGCGCTCCGGGGGTCGGCGTCGTCGGCCGTGAGCAGCTCGGCGACTTCGACGTCGCCCGCCTCACCGCCACCGACCCCGACGCCCTGAAGAACTGGCTGGAGTCCAACGGCTTCACCCTCCCCGAACGCCTCGCCACGGAAGTCAAGCCCTACGTCGACCAGAAGTGGGAGTACGTGGCGGTACGGCTCGCCCCCCGTGAGCCGGGCAAGAAGCTGCAGGGCGCGCTCGACCCGCTGAGGATCCGCTTCGACAGCGACCGGCTGGTCTACCCGATGCGGCTCTCCCGGATGGCCGGGAACCCCCAGTCCCTCGCCCTGTACGTGCTGGCCGACCACCGCATGGAACCCGCCTCCCGGATCGGCGGCGCCGCACCGGAGGTGACCTTCGCCGGCCCGATCACCCCCGGCGGCGCGCTCGCCGAACTGGCGGGCGGCAAGCCCGTGTTCCTCACCGCGATCGACCAGGAGTTCCCGGAACCCGGCCGCATCGACGCCGACCACGAACTGCGCGCCACCGCCAAGGACACCCCCTACCGGCGGACCGTCTACCACGACGAACTGCTCACGGTGGGCGGCGGAGTCCCGGTATGGCTCCTGACGGTCTCCGCCGCCCTCGTGCTGCTCGCCGTGTCCGCCGTGACCGTGATCCGCCGTCGCCGACGGCACGGGCACGGGGCCACTGCTTAGACGTGCGACCGCCAGAACGCGCACTGGTGGTCCGCTTCGAACGAGCCGGTCGTCCGCGTCGCCACGGGGTCCAGGACGAGGACCGTGGCGCCCGGGCCGGCCTCGGGCCACGCGGTCTGACCCGGCACGACGGGGGAGCCGAAGCGCGCGAAGGCACCCCAGTACCGCTTCATCCGCGCCCCGAGCGCGACCTGGACCGGGGTCAGCGGCCGCTCGCCCATCGTGAAGTCGTGCAGATAGGCCAGCTCCGCACTGTGGGCGTTCGACTCGTCCAGCCCCGGCACCTGCGCCCCGGCGAGCGTCGGCGAGTCCGGGTCGTCGAACTCGTAGACGTACGTCGGCACCTGCGAGGCGAACGTCCGCGCCGTCCACGCGGTGTGGCAGGCGAAGGAGGAATCGGTCATGACCGCCGACAGCGCCAGGTACGGCGAGCCGTACGCCGACACCGGATAGCGGGCCAGCACCTCCGGACCCGCCGCCCCGTGTGCCGCCAGGACCTGCGCCGTGTACTCCTGCTCCGTCAGCCGGGGCTGCGTCAGCGCGACGAAGAACCGGGCCTCGGAGCGGGTGCTCCCGATCAGCACCGGAACCTTGTTCCACGCCCCGCTCCCGATGGCCGCCGCCGGATCGGCCGGCAGTAGCCCGTCACCCGACGCCGGACCCGAGGTGGGCAGTGCCCCGGCGGCCGCGACCAGGGCCGCTCCCGGCGCGGCACGCAGACACGCGGCGACCGAGGCCCGGTCCGTGCACCCAGCCTTGTCCGCGAAGGCACGGGCCCCGGCCTCCGCCCTCGTGCCGTCGGGCGTGTGCAGCAGCGAGCAGGGCCCGCTCTGCAGCACGGCCCGGTGGAACAGACCGGCGGCCGACGGCGCGGCCAGCAGGGCGCAGACGGAACCACTGCCCGCGGACTGCCCGGAGACGGTCACGCTGCCCGGATTCCCGCCGAAGGCGGCGATGTTCTCCCGCGTCCACCGCAGGGCCGCGAGCTGGTCCATCAGACCGAACGAGCCGGAACGGGACCCGTTCTCCCCGGCCAGCTCGGGCAGACCCAGATAACCGAGCTGCCCCAGGCGGTAGTTGATGCTCACCACGACGCTCTGCGTGAGATCGGCCATGGTGCGCCCGCCGAACTGCGTGCCCGTGCCCTGGCTGTACGCACCCCCGTGCATCCAGAACACCACCGGGAGGCGGGCCCCGGGACGCGCTCCCCGGGGCCGGTACACGTCCAGGTACAGGCAGTCCTCGCTGACGGCCTGCGGATCGCGCAGCCCGAACGGCGAGAACTGCAGGCACGCCGGGGCCTGGCGCACGGCCTCGCGTACGCCGTGCCACCGGGGCGGCGGCTGCGGGGCCCGCAGCCGGCCCGCCCCGACCGGGGGAGCGGCGTACGGGACACCGAGGAACTCCTCGGCCCCGCCCTCCTCCTGCCCCCGCAGGGCGCCCTGCGCGACGGCGACCACCGGGCGCGGGGACCCGCCGGGCAGCGCCCCTGCCGGCACCGCAGGGGTGAGCAGGGACGCCACCAGCGCAAGGACCGTGCAGAGCAAGGGCCTCGTCGGGTATGTCACGGACGCAGGCCGGCGATCAGGGCCGAGGTCACGGCCGTGTCGACCGGACCGGTGTTCCAGTCCGCGTTGATGGGGCTGACCGCGATCCTGCCCGCGTTCACGGCCTCGACGTCGCCGCCCTTGGCCGCCGGGCGCAGGGCCACCTTCACGGTCATCTTCCAGGTGCCGTCGCCCGCGTCGGTGTACTCCGGCTCCAGGACGGTCTGCGGGTCCTGGAAGGTGGCGGCGACACCGGCCGCAGTGCCCCTGCCGTCGGCGCCGACGACGGGGTGGTTGACGTTCAGGCCGACGCCCTGGGGCAGCAGCGGTCCGGAGCGGGCCCGCGAGTGCAGCCGGTCGATGAGCTTGACGGCGAAGTCGAGGGTCGGGCCCATCGCGTTGACGGTGGTGACGGGGTCGGGTGCGGAGGTGCCGCCGGTGCTCAGTGCGATGGCGGGCACGCCGTGCTCCAGGGCGGCGACGGCGCCGCCGACCGTACCGGAGTGGTTGGCCAGACCCGCCACGTTCGGGCCGAAGTTGGTGCCGGAGACCACCAGGTCGGGGGCCCGGCCGGCGAAGACCTGGGCGAGACCGAAGGCCACCGAGTCACCCGGAGTGCCGTCCACGGCCCACACCTTGGGCTCGGGGTGCTTCACCGTGACGGAGGGGGAGCCCGCCATCTTCGTACCGGTACCGCTCTGGTTGGTGAGCGGGGCGACGATGGTGACGTCGTGCCCGGCGGCGGTCAGCCGCTCGAAGGCCTTGCGGATTCCGGGCGCGTTGTACCCGTCGTCATTGGTGAGCAGGATCCGCAGCGGGCCACCGGTCGGGGCCGGCGCCTGCGGATCGGCGAGCGCGGGTGCCGTCCCGGCCACGGTCGACGTGCACAGCATCAGGGCAGCCAGGGGCAGAACACGCTTGAGCTTCACGGAGCGCTCCTCGGAAGGGAGTTGCAGCGGACGAGGGTGGACCGGCTGGAGACCGGCGGGCGCGCGACCCTCGGCGCGCGCCCGCCGAGGATGAGGGGTCAGCGCACGCTGCGGATCGGGAGGATGGCGAGCGCGCCGATCAGGGAGAGGGCTCCGCCGACCAGGAAGAGCGGGGTGTAGCCGCCCAGTCCGGTGACGATCGCCGAGGCGACGAAGGGGGCGATGATCTGCGGTCCGGCGTTCGCGATGTTGAGCACGCCCATGTCGCGGGCCGCGTCCTCGGCGCTGGGGAGGACCAGCGTGACGAGCGCGGTGTCGACGGCCATGAAGCAGCCGAAGGCGAGTCCGTTGAGTGCGCTGAACACGAGCATCCCGGTCCAGGTCGGGCTGACGACGGGGACCACCATGACGAGTCCGGCGAGTGCGGCGGAGACGCCGACGAACACCTTGCGGCGGTCCCAGCGGTCGGACAGCATCCCGCCGAGCAGGGTGGAGACCGCCATGGCGACCATCGACACCGGGGTGAGCACGGCCATCGCGGCCGGCGGGGTCAGCCCGGAGGGCAGCTTGATGTGGTCGTCGAGGATGTACAGCTGGTAGCCGACGACGGAGAAGTAGCCGAGCACCATCAGGGCGCGGCCCATGAAGGCCCACCGGAAGTCATGGTTCGCCAACGCCGAGAGGAACGCAGCCAGTTGGGCGCCCTTGGGCTTGGCGGCCGTGGGCTCGGTGCGCGGGACGTCCCGGCACAGGGTGGTCAGCAGCAGCGCCGACACGGCGACGATCGCGCCGAAGACGAGGTAGCCGGTGCGCAGATGGGCCGCCGTCTGCGAGGCGATCAGCACGCCGACCGTGCCGCCGATGGGCAGGCCGAGACCCACCAGGGCGGACGCGGTGCCGCGGCGGGCGACCGGGACGCGGTCGGGCACGATCGCGGTGACGGCGGCCTGGTAGACGTTCATGGTCGCCTGGACCAGACACCAGGCGATGCCGACGAGCAGCGCCGTGGACACGCTGCCGAGGAGGGCCAGGCAGGCGAACGCGGTGAGGGCGCCGCCCACGATCCACGGATTGCGGCGGCCCGTCCGGTCGGAGAGGGCGCCGGCGATCGGGTTGAAGGCGGTCGCGAAGATCGCGCTGATCCCGCCGATGAGTCCGAGGACGGCGACCTTGTTCGCCGGGTCGATCGCGGCGACCTGGGTGGGGAGCAGGACGGATCCCACACCCATGTAGACCGCGAGCATCGAGGAGTTGGCCACCAGCAGCAGGGGCAGGAGTGCGCGCTGGCGGGGAGGCCGAGCGGGGGCGGGAACGGGCGGATCGGCGACTTCGTGCGTGGCCATGACGACTCCTCGGGGGGACGGAACGGGGAGGTGGCGTACGAGGGGGAGAGGGGGCTGCGGGCTGTCCCGCGAGCGGACTCCGGGAAGCGGTGTCGCCGGCAAGCGCGGCGGACGGGACGCGGTGCTGCGGGGTACTGCGCGTTCACCTGATGTTGTTACACGTGTCACCAAGTGCGCTGGAGACTGTGTAGCACCCATTTCCGGGCCGCACTAGTGCCTGCGGGCGGTCGTTGTGCAGATCGTGACCGACGGGGCAGCCCGTTTGGAATGACGTGTAACCACCGTTCCACGGCCACCGGACCGGGCTGCCGTGTCGGAAAACCCTCTTGCTCTTGTGGCGGCCGTCACGCATGGGCCATACTCCGTGCCGCACCGCGACGAACCCGTCGCCGGCTGCCACTGCCGCCCCGCGTCCCGCCCGGCGGCCCCCGGTCGGCCCCGCGGGCCATCCCATCCGGATCCCGCCCGACCTGCGCCGCCCGCCACCGCACCTCTCCCCCCGGCCACCGCCGGGAGGTGCGCCCGGCGCCGGCGGAGCGCCCCGGCGCCTCCCGTACGCCTGCGCCGGTCCGCTCCGCCATGCCCTGCCGTCGTACGGGCCGAAGGCGCCTCGTGCCGGCGGTCCGTGCGGGCTCGGTCCGTGCGGGCTCGGTCCGCGCGCATCACCCGGTCGCGGCGCCGGTCGGAGTGCCCCGGTGCCCCGCCGGACCGCGCCCGTGCGTCCGGTACGAACTGCCGCCCCGCCGATCCGTCCCCCGTCGCTCCGCTCCCGCCGCCCGGCCCGCCGGGCCCCGCGGTGCGGCAACTCCCCGTACGCACGGCCGTGCTCACGCCGCGCCGCTCCCCGCCCGCTCCCCGTACGCCCAGCCCCGCCGCCCGGGGCGGCGATCGTGAAAGGCCCGTCATGCAGCCCTCTCGTCCCCCTGCGCCGTCCCGCACGCCGTACCCCGCACCGCCCGCGCGCCACCACCTTCCGGCGGCCCCGCCGCGCCACGCGCTCGGCGTCGGGCTGGTCCTGCTGCTCGTTTCGTTGCTGGTCGCCGGGCTTCTGGGCCTCGGCGGACGTCCCTTCTTCCAGGGGCTCGACGACCACTGGGCGGCCTCGGTGCGGGGCCCGGCCGAGGGATTCGTCCTCGTCCTCGACCGGCTCGGCGGTCCGATCGGCCTGGTCCTGCCGCTCGGGCTCATCGGCGGCCTCTGCGTATACGGCCGCTGGCGCTCGGGGCTGTTCGCCTTCACCGTGGCCGTCGGCGCCAACCTCCTGGCGGTCCTGCCCCTCAAGGCCCTCGCCGACCGCCCGCGCCCGCCGTACCCGGCGGTCCTGGTCAACGACGGTTCGTACCCCTCCGGGCAGGTGTTCAGCGCGGTCGCGCTCGTGTTCGTCGTCGCCGTGCTGGCCTTCCCGCCGCGCGCCCGGCGCTGGTGGTGGCCCGTCGGCGGTGCGTACGTCGTCGCCATGATGGCGAGCCGGACCTGGCTGCACGCCCAGTGGCTGACCGACACCTTCGCCGGTCTCGTCCTGGGGCTCGGTGTCTGTCTCGTGCTGTGGCGGGCGTTCGCGCCGATGCTGGAAGAGGAGGCGCGGCGCATGGCCTCGGGCACCCTCTGGCTCTGAGCAAGGATATGGCGAGCTGTTGACGGTCGCCAAATTCGCGCAATAGTCTCGTGGTGCCGGCCGGTCCGCCTCCGGCGGCGCAGCAAGGAAGGATCTGCTCATGTCTCATTCCCCGGCTCCGGACCACGTGCTGGTGGACCCGCCCGCAGGCTCGCTCCGAGGGGTGGTCGAGGACGGCCTCGCGGTCTTCCGGGGCGTGCCCTACGCCGCACCGCCCGTCGGCGACCTGCGCTGGAGGGCCGCCCGGCCGCATCCGGGCTGGAGCGGGGTCAGGGACGCAACCGCGGACGGGCCGAGCGCCCCGCAGATGTACCGGGAGGAGGGCGATCCCGTGCTCGGCGGGCACGGGTCGCCCCCCTTCGGCGAGGACTGCCTGACCCTCGACATCTGGACGCCGGCCGCCGACGGCGCCCGCCGGCCCGTGCTCGTCTGGATCCACGGCGGCGGCTTCGTCTCCGGTTCCGGCTCGCTGCCCTGCTACTCCGGCGCGACCTTCGCGCGCGACGGCGACCTCGTCGTCGTCAGCATCAACTACCGCATCGGGCCCCTGGGTTACCTCTACCTCGGCCCGTACGGCGATGCGCCCGAGGAGGGCGGCAACCACTGGCTCACCGACCAGCTCGCCGCCCTGCGCTGGGTGAAGGAGAACATCGCCTCCTTCGGCGGCGACCCGGACCGGGTCACCGTCGCCGGCCAGTCCGGCGGCGCCGTGTCCACCGCAGCCCTCGTGGGCCACCCGCAGGCGCGGGGCCTGATCCGGCGGGTCGTCCTGCAGAGCCCGCCCCTCGGCCTCGAGCTCCCCGGCCCGGACACGTACCTCGAACGCACCGCCGCGTACCTGGAACTGTGCGGGGCCGAGGATGTGCACGGACTGCGGGCCCTGCCCTGGCAGGACCTGATCGCCGCGGGCGCCGGACTGTTCGCGCAGACCGTGCAGTGGGGGTACTGGCCCACCCCGTTCCTGCCGGTGATCGACGGCATCACCCTCCACCACCACCCGGCCGAATCCCTGCTGCAGGCCGAGGCGGCCGGCATCGACGTGGTCATCGGGTGGACGCGCGAGGAGGCCAACTTCGGCTTCGCACTCGACGAGGGGTACGCCGCCGCCACCCGCGAACAGGTCACGGCCCGGATCGCGCAGACCTTCGGCGGGCCCTCGGCCGCCGGGGTGTACGAGGCATACGAGCGGGCCCGGCCCGGATCCCGCCCGGCCGACGTCCTCATGGACCTCATCACCGACGAGCTCTTCAGAATCCCCGCGGTCCGGCTGGCCGAGGCCATGGCCGAGGCCGGAAGGCCGGTGCGGGCCTACCAGTTCGACCTGCCCACCCCCGCGTACGAGGGCCGGCTCGGCGCCGCGCACTGCCTCGAACTCCCCTTCGTCTTCGACAATTTCGACCAGTGGAGGCACGCCCCCTTCCTGGCCGGGCTCGCACCCGTGGTCCGGGACGGCCTCGCCTGGACCATGCACCGGGCCTGGATCGCCTTCGTGCGCACCGGCGACCCGAACCACCCGGACATGCCGGCCTGGGACCCGTACGACACGGGGACCCGCACCACGATGCGCTTCGACTCGGTCGTGACGGCCCTCGGGGACCTCGCGGGCGCCTCCCGGCTCCTCTTCGGGCCCGGGCGGCCTTCCGCGTAGCCCCGCTCACCTGCCGTAACTCGTGTAACCTGAGGAGGGAAGACAGCAGCGAGCGACACACGAGCGGCAAGAGGATCGGCAAGGGACGTCATGGCCAAAGACACGCAGGTCCCCGCCTCCATCACCAGCGCGGACGTGGCCCGTCTCGCAGGGGTGTCCCGGGCCACCGTCTCCTTCGTCCTCAACGACACCCAGGGCCACCGGGTCAGCGCGAACACCCGCGCCCGCGTGCTCGACGCGGCGAAGCAGCTCGGCTACGTCCCGCACGCGGCCGCCCGCTCCCTGCGGGCCGGCCGCAGCAACCTGGTCCTGATGCCCGCGTCGATCTCCGCGATCGGCCGCCTCGTCAGCGACTGGGTCGACGACCTGCACAGCGAGCTCGACCGCCACGGCTACACCGCCGTGCTGCACGCGGGCCGCTTCGCCGACCCCCTGGACGCCGCCCGGGCCTGGGCCGAACTGCGCCCGGCGGCCGTCGTCGCCCTCGACGGGGACCGCTTCACGCCGCAGGCGGCCGAGCTCCTGGCCCGCGCAGGGGTCCGCGCTCTGCTGGCCTTCGCGGCCCGCCCCGTCGAGGGCATGTTCACCGTCGGCCTCGAGGGGGCCGACATCGGCGCCACGGCGGCTGAACACCTCATCGCCCGGGGCCGGACCAGGATCGGCGTGGTCATGCCCCTGGAGCGCGGCCTCGGCACCCTCGCCCAACCCCGCCTCGCGGGAGCGCAGTCGGTGGCGGCGCGGCACATGGCCACCGTCACCCCCGTGGAGCTCGCGTACACGACCGACTCCGCGACGGCCCTCGCCCGCCGCTGGCGGAGCCTGGGCCTGGACGGGGTCTTCGCCTACAACGACGAGTACGCCGCGCTGCTGATGCACGCGCTGCGGGCCGAGGGCATTGCCGTACCCGAGGACGTGGCCGTCGTCGGCTCCGACGACCTGGTCCTCTCCAGCCTCCAGCAGCCCCCGCTCACCACGATCCGGCTCGAGCTGCCGTCGCCGGCGCAGATCGCGGACACGGTGCACGACCTGGTCGAATCGGGCACGGCGCCGGCGGTCCCGCCGGTGAAGGCCGTCCTCGTACCCCGCGGCACCTCCTGAGCGGCAGGCCCGCCGGCGCGAACGCCGAGCGGGCCCGGACCGGCCGAGCGGGGACCGGACGGCGTCCCGCGCCGGTCAGCCGATGTCGCCCGCCGTCCGGCCGGTGTCCACGGCCGCCCCCCGACGGCCGTGGACGCGTGCGCCCTCCCGGGCGAGAGCGGGCTGGAAGAGCCACCAGACCAGGAGTCCGGCCCCGGCGCCGGCGGCCGCTCCGGCCACGGTGTCGCTCAGCCAGTGCGCGTGCAGCCAGGTGCGGCTCCACATCATGGCCAGCGTGAAGACCGCGCCCCCGAGCCACCACGCCCGCCGCCGGACCACCGGGACCAGCAGGATGCCGACGGCCACCACCAGCAGGGCCGCCGTGGCCGCGTGGCCCGACGGGAAGGAGCCGTGGTCGACGCGGACCAGCGGGTTCGCTGGGCGCGGCCGGTCCACCACGTTCTTGAGCGTCTGCACGACGAGCAGGTTGCCGCCGAGGTGGACGGCGAGCAGGAAGCCGGCCGACACCCACCGCCTGCGGACCAGCAGGAAGGTCAGGAGGGCGAGCGGGACGATGACGCCGACGGGTCCGCCGAACAGGTTCAGGGCCGAGGCCAGAACCTCGTACACCCCGTCGTGCGGACCGCCCATCCACCTCAGCCAGCGGTCGTCCAGCCCCTGGAAGGGCGGATCGGTGACGTCCGAGCGGACGACGAGCGCCGCCAGCCCGGCGGCCCCCAGGAGGGCGAGGGCCAGTACGAGGACGCCTGAACTGCGCGCCGCTTCGCGGCTGCCCGGTCTGGTGGGGTGGATGGTGGCCGGAATGCTGGACATGACTGCCTCTCGCGGCCGCGGCAGGGGCCGCGAGCCGGGTGTGCTGTGTGCCGTTCGGGGGTGAGGGGAGGGCGGGGGCGCGGTCCGAGTCGCGCCGCCGCCCTGGATCCGGCGCCGGGGGTCAGGCCCGCGCGCCGAGGTGGCCGGCCAGGAAGGCCACGCACTCGTCGACGATCATGACGATCTCGGGGGAGCCGAGGAAGATGTGGTCCGCGCCCTCGACGGGCCGCAGGGTGACCTCGCCGCCGGCGCGCGTCAGCGCCCCGGCGAGGGCCTCGCTCTGGCTGTACGGGACCAGGCCGTCCGCGGTGCCGTGCACCAGCAGGAACGGCGGCGGGTTCGAGCCCTCCGCGTACGTCACCGGGCTCGCGGCCCGCGCCAGCTCCGGGTGCTCGTCCACCCGGGCGCCCAGCAGGGCCTCGTACGGGTCGGGGAACTCGACCTCCGTCGGCATCACCGGCATGGGGTGCGCGGCCGCGGCGACCAGGTCGGAGACGCCGTACCAGTCGACGACGGCCAGCACCCCGGTCTCGCCGGAGCCGACGCCGTGCGTGCCCTCCAGGGCCGGGCCGTCCGGGCTGCCCGGGCCGACGAGCCCGGCCAGCGCGGCGAGGTGGCCGCCCGCGGACTCGCCCCAGACGCCGATGCGCTCCGGGTCGATGCCGAGGGCGTCGGCGAAGCGGCGGACGTAGCGGATGGCGGCCTTCACGTCGTGCAGCTGGGCCGGGAAGGGGGCCTCGAGGCTGTGCCGGTAGTCGATGGAGACGAGTGCGAGCCCGGCCTCCAGCACCGCGCCGTGCAGCAGCTCGGCGGGCACGGTCGGCGGCGGGTAGCGGCGGTCGCCGTCCAGCCAGCCGCCCCCGTGGATCCAGACGACCGCGGGGAACGGCCCTTCGCCGGCCGGGACCTGGACGTCGAGCAGCCGGGGACGGTAGCCGGGGGTGGTCGCGTACGTGATCCCGTCGAAGCGCCGTACGCCGTCCGCGCCGGTGACGGGCGCCACGGGGGACTGGAACGGCGGCGGAGGCCAGGTCATGTCGGCGGCGTCGAACGCGACCGGAGGGGATTGGGTCATTGCGGCCCTTCCAAGGCGGAGTGGGGCCCGGCGGACGGGGCAGGTTCCGTAACGTTTGTCCGAAATGCTTGCGCGGGCCGCCGGGATGTGCGTAGTGTGTTACACGTGTAATCAAGGACTCTAGCGACGCATTTCCGCTGGCGACAAGCCCTGACGTGATCGGGCTTCGAGATCAGTTACACGAGCCACCCCGGCGGCTGCGGCGCCTTCCCACCCCGGGAGCACGTCATGCACATCTCCACCGGCACCTGCGCGGTCCCCGCGCCGCAGGCGGTCCGCAGCTTCGTCCACTGGGTCGCGGACCCCGTCGCCGCCCACGTTCCGCAGGTCAGGGCCCGGGTGCGCACGCTCCTCGACGGCTGGCGGGTCCCCGTCCACACGGCCGACGCCCTGCTGCTGGCGGTGAGCGAGCTCGTCGGCAACGTGGTCCGGCACTCGGGTGCCGGCCGCATGCGGATCGCCCTGAGCTGCGGCGGGGGCTGGTTCCGCCTGGAGGTCGCCGACCAGGGGGCCGTGCTGCCGCGGCTGCCGTCCCCCCGGGCGGAGGCCGACCCGGAGTCCGAGGACGGGCGCGGGCTGCTGCTGGTGCAGCTGCTGACCGCCGAGCTGGGGGGCGGGCTCACCGTCACCGCCGATGCGTCCGGGAAGTCGGTCCGGGTGCGCATACCGGTGCGCATACCGGTGGGCTGAGCGGGTGCCGGCTCGGGGTCGTGCTCGTCGCTCGTCCTGTGCGTGGCGGTGGCCGCGGTTCCCGGGTCCTTCGATCAGTTCGTGTCGTCCGATGCTCCCCCCATCGCTCGCCCGTCGAGGTGCCCCATGGAGCCGTCCTCCTCCGCGCACGCCGACTCCTTCTGCCGGGACCGGCTGCCGCCCCCTTCCCTCCGGCCCGAATTCCATTTCGACCTGCCCGAGTTGGACTACCCCGACCGCCTCAACTGCGCCCACCGGCTGCTGGACGACTCCGTCGCCCGCCTGGGTCCCGACCGTCCCTGCCTCCTCACCCCGGACGACCGCTGGACCTACGGCGAACTGCTGCTGCGCGCCGGTCAGGTCGCCCAGGTCCTCACCGAGGACTTCGGCCTGCGGCCCGGCAACCGGGTGCTGCTGCGCGGGCCCAACAACCCCTGGCTCGTGGCCGCGTGGTGCGGGGTCCTCAAGGCCGGCTGCGTCGCCGTCACCACCATGCCGCTGCTGCGCGCGGCGGAGCTCTCCGAGGTGGCCGACATCAGCCGGCCCGCCCTCGCCGTGTGCGACCACCGCTACACGGAGGAACTGGACGCGACGGGCCGCGCCGGTACCGCGCCGGACCTGCCCGTCCTCACCTACGGGGCCTCCGGGCCGGCCGATCTGACCGCCCGGTGCGCGGCCAAGGACGGCCGCTTCGCCACCGTGGCCACGGCCGCGGACGACGTGGCGCTGATCGCGTTCACCTCCGGTACGAGCGGTCGCCCCAAAGCGACCCTGCACTTCCACCGGGACGTGCTGGCCACCGCAGACACCTTCTCCCGGTACGTCCTGCGGCCCCGCCCGGACGACGTGTTCACCGGCACCCCGCCGCTCGCCTTCACCTTCGGGCTCGGCGGGCTGGTGGTCTTCCCGCTCTCCGTGGGTGCGTCGACCCTGCTGGTCGAGCAGGCCTCTCCGGAGGGGCTGGCCGGGCTGGTGGAGGAGCACGGCGTCACCGTGCTGTTCACCGCGCCGACCGCCTATCGGGCGATCATGGCGGCGGGGGTGGTGGGACGGCTGGCGGGCCTGCGGCGCTGCGTGTCGGCGGGGGAGGCGCTGCCGGCGGCGGTGTGGGAGGAATTCCACGCGGCCACCGGGCTGCGCATCATCGACGGGATCGGTTCCACCGAGATGCTGCACGTGTTCCTCGCTGCCGCGGACGAGGACATCCGGCCCGGGTCGATCGGCCGACCCGTCCCCGGGTACCGCGCCGCCGTCGTCGACGAGCGGGGAGACCCCGTCCCCGACGGCCGGCCCGGCCTCCTCGCCGTGACCGGCCCCACCGGCTGCCGGTACCTGGCGGACCCCCGCCAGGCCGCGTACGTCCGGAACGGCTGGAACATCACCGGCGACACCTGTGTCCGCGACGAGCACGGCTACTTCTGGTACGTGGCCCGCAGCGACGACATGATCGTCTCCTCGGGCCACAACATCGCGGGCCCCGAGGTGGAGAGGGCCCTGGCCACCCATCCGCACGTGGCGGAGTGCGGTGTCGTCGGCGCGCCGGACGAGCGGCGCGGCATGCGCGTCACGGCGTACGTGGTCCTGCGCGCCGGGGTCCCGGCCGGCGGGGCGACGGTCCGCGAGCTCCAGGCCCACGTCAAGAGGGCCATCGCGCCGTACAAGTACCCTCGGGCCGTCGAGTTCGTGCCGGAACTCCCACGCACCGGCACGGGCAAACTCCGCCGCGCGGAACTGCGTGCCCGCGCCGGCGGCGAGGCGGTGCCCCCGGCGTAGCCTCCAGCGCGGGGGGCCGGCCGCGTACCCGCGGGCCCGCCCGCGCCCTCCGGCCTGCCGGCACCCTCCAGCCCGTCCGGCGTGTGAGGACCGGGGGTCCGGGGGCGGAGTCCCCGGCGGGTCCGGGGCGGAGCCCGGGTCTTTCAGCCTCGCCGGCGTTTGAGGCGCGGGGTCCGGGCGGAGCCCGAAGGGCGGGGCGGGGAGCGGCTCCGCGCAGCGGCACCCCGGGGCGGCCCGCACGCGAGGGGGGCCGCCGGGGCCGGGCCCGCGGCGGGGCACCTCCTCGGCCGTCGAACGTTTCCAGGGGTCGCAGAGGGAGAGCGGTGGTTGCGTTCGACGCCCTGCGGGGGCGCCCCACCGCACACCCGGCCCCGGCGGCGCGGGGCATTGCGGCGCCGCCCCGCCGCACACTCGGCCCTCGCGGTGCGGGGCTCCGCGTCCTGCGGGGGGGTGTCACGCGGGCCACGCCAGGCGCACGCGTTCCGTAGGGCCCCGTCCAGATGCCGGGGATCCGCCGCGCCGGCATCCACGCCGTGAACAGGGCCGCGATGACACACGCGAAGAACGCCGGCGGAATGAACCAGATCGTCACCCACGGGCGATCATCCCGATGGCCATGTACGACCCGAACGCAGCTCCTGCGACGGTGCCGCCCAACCCGCGGTGTCAATCCCGGCCACACGCCGCCGGGGCGTCAGGGCGCGCCCTCGCCCGCGCGGGCCACGGCCAGGACTCCCGCGCAGATGAGGGCCACACCCAGGAGTTGGGGGAGCAGCCACCACTGCGAGCGCAGGTGCTCCTCGTACAGCAGCACGCCCAGCGCGACGCTGACGCTCGCGTCGCCGAGGGTCAGCGCGGGCTGGGAGGCGACCAGCGGGCCGCCCTGCATGGCGTGTTCGAGCAGCAGCAGGGCGCAGATGCCGGTCGCGCCGAAGGCGTACGTCTCCCAGGCGGTCAGGAACGCGACGATCCCGCCCTCGTCGAGGAGGTGCACGGAGGACTTCATCAGGGCCGCCGTGAGCGCGTAGCAGACGGCCGTGGCCGCGCCCAGGCAGCCGGCCCGTGCCCGGCCCGGCGGGCGCCGCAGCCCGGCCAGGGCCAGTGCGGTGACGGCCACCGCGCAGGCGGCCAGGGCCAGGACCCAGCGGTCGAAGGGGACGTGCGTACGGTTCCCCTCGGGCGACGCGGCCGCCATCGCGATCCCGAGCCCGACGACCAGGATCGCGACCGCCAGCCACAGGGCTCCAGGCAGCCGTCGGCGTGTGAACAGCGAGGCTATCAGCAGGGCCAGCGGCAGTTCCAGTACGAACAGGGGCTGTACGAGCGCCAGCGCGCCGGTGCCCAGTGCCACGGCCTGGCCCACCCCGGCCGCGATGACCGCGAGGATCCCGCCGATCCACAGCGGGCGCCGCAGCAGGTCCAGGATCAGGCCGAAACGGAAGCCCTCGCTCTGCGGCACGGTGAGGGCGGCCCGCCGCTGGAGCACGGTGGCGAGCGCGTTGGAGAACGCCGCGAACAGTGCGCAGAGGACCGGCAGGACGACGCCCATGCCCCGATCCTCGGCCATCCCGGGGCCGGCCGCGGCCCGCGACACCCCCGCCTACCGGGTGGCGCGGGTCCGTCCGGTCGCATGGCGCAGGGCGAGCGCCGCCAGGGCCTCGGGGGCGCCGGCCTGGCCCCGGATGCCGGGGAAGGCGTTGACGTCCACGATCAGCGGCCTCCCGTCCCCGACGTCGATGATGTCCACGCCGTACACCTCCAGGCCGAACACCGTGCCGGTCTCCCGCACCAGACCGGCCCATCCGGCGGGCAGTTCGTCCAGGGGCAGCGACCGGGTCGGGCCCCGGCCCCCGGGGGAGAGCTCGGAGCGGCGCAGCGCGCAGAAGACCTGGTCCCCGATGGCCCAGAGCTTGTGGTCCCAGCCGTTGTTGGGGGCGAACTCCTGGACCACGACCGGCTCGTTCGGCCACTCCTGCGCCAACTGCCGCAGCTGCGCGCCGTCGTCCGCCCGGGCGACGAGGTCGCCCCGGCGGCTGCGGCGGCTCTTGACCACCACGGGGGAGGGGAGCTCGGCGGCGGACGCCCACGCCGAGAGGGAGCCGTGGGTGCGGGTGGTGGCGAAGGGCAGGCCGGCCCCCCGGGCGAGTTCCGCCATGAGGGTCCGGTCCTGGCACAGCGCGGTGGCCGCCGCGGAGTTGACGACGGCCGAGCCCCTGCCCTCCAGCTCCCGGGCGAGCTCCAGGGCCCGTTCGGTGCGCGACTTCAGCAGGTAGACGTCGGCCGGCCGGCCGGGAGCCCCGTGCGGGCCGCCCGGGTCGAGCACCTCGACGGTGTGCCCGGGTGCCAGCAGGGCGGTGGCGGCCGCGAGCAGCGGATGCCCGGGATCCGGGGTGATCAGGCCGATCCTCACGCGTTCTCCCCCGCCCGGGCGGAGATCCCTTCCGGCGCCGCCTGCGCCGGAGCCGCCTGTACCGGAATCGACACGGGCAGGGTGTACGGCAGGGCAGGGGCGTGGGCCGGGCCCGTCCGTGCCAGTTCCAGCACCGCCGCGGCCACCCGTGCGGCCGCGTCCGGCACCTGGCGGAAGCTCGGGAAGTCGTTCACGTCGACGACCACCGGACCGTCCGGGCCCAGCAGCACGTCCACGCCGAACAGGTCGAGCCCGTACACCTCGCCCACCCGCGCGGCGATCGCCGCCACCTCCGCGGACAGCGGCACGCGCCGCTCCCGCACCGAGGGGTCCGGGTGCAGCGGGGAACAGCGTTCGGTGGCGAACAGCTCGCCGCCGACGCCGTACACCTTGATGTCCGTACCGCGGTTGGGTACGTACGGCTGGGCGATGAGCATGCCCTCGCCCGCGAGCAGGGGGAGCATCGCCTCCAGCTGCTCCGGCGAGGACACCAGGTGCACGGCCCGCCCGGAGCTGCCGTCGGCGGGCTTGACGACCAGCGGGTACTCCGCCTCCGGTATCTCCCGCAGCAGTTCGGGGAGGGCCACCGCATAGGTGACCGGAAGCGGGAGCCCCTTGCCGCGCCCGATGGCGGCGGCCAGCGCCTTGTCCCGTACGCCCCGGATCGAGCGGGCGTCGTTGACCGTGGTCGTCCCGGCCGCGGCGGCCGCTTCGAGGAGGGTCAGCCCGGGGCCGCCGGAGACCGTCTTGAGCACCCAGGCGTCGTGCGCACCCGCGTCGACCGCCTCGCTCATGCGCAGCAACGAACCGCCCGGCCGCACCACGTCGACCCGGTGGCCCCATGCGGTCAGTTGCCGGATCACCTCGTTCGGCATGCCGTCATGGCGGTAGTGCTCCTCCACCAGGAAGCAGAGCCTCATGGACCTTCCCCATATTCCCCGGACGTCCGCCGATCCCGTCCGGCGAGTTGTGACGCCACAGGATGTCATGAACCGCAATGTGATGATCGGTCCGGGCCTGCCCGGCTGTCACGCCGCCGGTCCGCCGCGCCGTCCGGGGAGCGGGGCGGAAATCCGGGTGAATCATCGGACAAGCCGCTGCTACGTTGATCGCGTGCCGAAGCTGAATCAGATCATCGCAGTCGAAAAGGGCGTCAAGTCCAAGTCCCTCTCGGAGCTCACCCAGGCCCATCACGACGTGCAGAAGCCCGCCCTGCTGGCCGGCATCTCGCGGACGTACCAGCCCAAGGACGAGGAGGGCGAGCAGCTCCCGCCCGAGTCCACCCGGGTGCAGATCAAGGCGGAGGACGTGCTGCGCGCCACGGCGGGAACGCTGACGCGGCTGTTCGACGTCACGGCGACCAAGGACTGGGCGAACCGCAGCGCGGCCGCCGACGTGGTCGTGGACGGGAACGTCCTGCTGCCGCAGGTGCCCGTCCCGTACCTGCTCTTCCTGGAGAAGCAGCTCACAGATCTGCACACCTTCGTACGCAAGCTGCCGGTGCTCGACGCCTCCGAATCCTGGAACCTGGACCCGTCCACGGACTCCTGGAAGACGGACCCGGTGCGCACCGTCCGCACCAAGAAGGTGCCGCGCAACCACGTCAAGGCCGAGGCCACCGAGAAGCACCCGGCGCAGGTCGAGGTGTACTACGAGGACGTGCCGGTCGGCTACTGGACGACCGTGAAGTTCTCCGGCGCCCTCCCCGCCCGTCGTGTCAACGAGCTCCTCGACCGGGTGGAAAAGCTCCAGCAGGCCGTGAAGTACGCCCGCGAGGAGGCCAACAGCACCGAGGTCACCGACCAGCGGGTCGGCGACGCGGTGTTCGGCTACCTGTTCAGGTAGCCCCGTGAACGCCCCCCGCCCGTGTGCGGGGGGTGCGCGAGAGCGCAAGCTGAAACTGAATGTCGAAGCTGAACGTGGGGTGTCAGTTGGGGGTTCGAATCCCTCCCCCGGCACACGTGCCGGGGTGGCCCAAGCCTGGCAGAGGCGGCCCCGTAAATCTCAGATTCTCGCTCCAGTCTCAGTATTCGCCGCCGAACACCGGATCGACCGAGCGTGGACGATCATCGATGGATGGGGGTTCAAGTCCCCTCTGCGCCTCTCTCGTGGCGCGGTAGTTCAAAGGCAGAACACGTCGATCTAAGAATGATCCGCGACTCTTAAACGTGCCGGTGTGCGCAATTGGGTGGCACACAGGAGCCCGGGAGCTGGATATGCTCCCGGGCTCCGTCACGTCCGCAGTCAGACCCGTACGGACACGAACGCGCGGCCCGCCTCGTTCTCGACCAGGATCTGCTGGACGTCCGCGGGGTCCACGGCCGCCGAGCCGTCCAGCGACGCGCCCTTGCCCTCGCCGCTCGAAGCGCTGCCCACGACCCAGCCGCCTGCGGTGGTGCGCGTGCCGTCCTTGGCGACCACGACCAGCCGGCACCGCTCGCCCGGCGGGACTCCCGTGACCGCCGCGTTCAGCCGCACCCACTTCATCGCGGGTGTCATCTTCACGGTGATGCGCGCCCCGGTGCCCGGATCGGTCGCGGAGACCACCTTGGTCCCGGGGACGGGAGCCGAAGGGGCCGTCGACACCGTCGGGGAGGGCAGCGGAGGTACCGCCACGGCCCCCTCGTTGCCGGAGCCGAGCTGCGTACCGGCCCAGAACACCGCGGCCAGCGAGGCCGCCGCGGCCACTGCCACGAGCCCGGTGCGCCGGCGCCGCCTGCCCTCCAGTTCGCCGCGCACCTGCCGCAGCGTGCGCTGGAGCAGCAGGTCGCCGCCCTGCGGGGGCCCGTCGAGGAACGCCTCCCCGGGCACCTCGCCCAGCGCCGCCTCCATCTCCCTCAATGCGGCCACCTCCTCACGGCACCCCACGCATCCGCTCACGTGCTCCTCGATCCGGCGGACGTCCTCGTCGTCCAGCACGCCGAGGACGTACGGGCCGAGGAGTTCCTCCTCGTGCCGCTGCCCGTTCATGCCACCACCTCACGCAGTCCGGCGGGCTGCTGGGGCGGCCTGCCCGATCGTTTGCCGTCTCTGAAACTGCCTTCCCTCGCGCCGGCGTCGACGAAGAGCTCGCGCAGGGCCTTGAGCGCGTAGTGCGCACGCGATTTGACCGTACCGGCCGGGATGCCGAGGCTGTCCGCGGCCTCCGCGACGCTCAGCTGCCGGTAGTACAGCACCGTCAGCACGTCCCGGTGCTCCGGGGACAGCCGGTCGAGGGCGCCGAGGACCGTCATGGTGTCCACCACGGACTCGGCGTGGTCCGCCTCCACCGGGGGAGCGGCCGCGGCCCCGGAGACCTCCGGCGGCCGGGCGGCCTTGGCCCGGTAGCGGTCGGTGATGATGTTGCGGGCCACGGTGAGCAGCCAGCCGCGCACCGAACCCTTCCCGTTGACCAGGACTTCGGAGTGCCGCCAGGCCCGGATGAGGGTCTCCTGGACCACGTCCTCGGCGGCGGCCCGGTCCCCGGTCAGCCTCGTGGCGTACGCGAGCAGGGCGTGACCGTGCTCCTCGTACACCGACTTGATCAGTGCCTCGTCGGTCGAGCCCCGCCGAGTGCGGGGCCACAGTGGTCCGGCCATCTCACCCTCTCCGTCTTCCTCGCATGGTCGTGCGGTCGGAACACGCCGCCCGCGCGGAGACGGTTCAGGTGACGTGCGTCACTCAGGTGCGGCAGTCGCGGCCCGTGTTGAGGCAGTCGACGACCCCGGCCATCTGGCCGTCGGTCATCGCGTTCACGAACATGGCGTGGTCCGTCCTGGGGCTGTGCCGCTGCTCCGGGAAGGAGTCGAGGGCGATCGGCGCGCCCGCGGGGACCTCGTAGGCGAGGGTGAGGCGGAGTTCGGGGACGGGGAAGGTGCCCTGCGGGCAGATGCCGCCCGCCCCCGGGAACAGCAGGTGCGAGCGGTGTCCGGCGCCGGCGCCCGCCGTGTCCAGCCCGTTCCAGCAGCTCGGGAAGGCGAGGGTGCGGGTGACGAGGTCGCCGGCCGGGCAGCGCGGGTAGCGGGTGGTGGAGCGGTCGGGGGAGCCGGAACAGCCCCACCGGGCCCGGACGTCGGCGCCCGCACCCGCCGTGAACGCGGCGGCGTCCCCCGTCATCCCGCGCAGGAACCGGGGCATCGGCACCACCTTGCTCACCGGGTTCCCGCGGAACTCCACCCGCACCGAGGCCTCCGGCAGGACCGCGCCCGCGTTGCCGTGGCCCGCCGAGGTCTCGAACGGGCGGGTGCCCGGCCGGTCGGTGCGGCGCAGGACGGGCCAGTAGTACGTGGACCGGTCGCCGCCCCTGCAGCTCGTGGCGGCCGCGTCCAGGGAGGCGTCGGTGGACATCGCGTCCGCGGAGAGGTTCCCGACGTACGCGTGCGTGTGGTGGGCGCCGGCCCGCAGCCCGGGGGAGACCACCAGGTTGTCCTCGTTGTAGTGGCCCTCCCCGTTGCGCCCGCACTCCACCGTCACCGAGCCGGCCGACCCGTCGGGCCCGGGGGCCGGACCGGGACCGGGGGAGGGGGAGACGTCCCCGATGTCCACGTAGTCGGCGGGTGCCGGTCCGGCGGAACCGTGCCCCGGCTGCGGGGCGGACGCCCGCGAGGCGCCCAGCACGGCGGCGAGCAGGCCGCCACCCAGCACCAGGCAGATGACGAGAGCGAGCAGTCGGCGTTCGTTCCCCATGGCGGTCACCGTCGCTGGTGGGGCCACCGCCGTCAACCGGCCGTCCGCATGCCGGTCCGGCCCGCCGGGGCCTGCCGTCGCATTCCCGTCAGCCCCGCCACGACGGGCTCCGGGCCTGAAGCGTTCTTGTCCGGTGGCCCGGCGGATGCGCACAGTACGTCCCATGACACCTGCCGAGCTCGTGAACGCCCTCGCCCGCACCCGCGCGTCGCTCGACGGCTCCGAGGTCACCCTCTGGTGGTCCGGCGACGTCCACTCGTGGGGCCCGGGGGAGCCGTACCGGCGGCTCTTCGGCTTCGAAGGGGTCAGCGTCGCCCGCCTCCTGCCCGACGAGGAGACCGGGGGCTGGCAACTGCTGAACCGGGAAGCCGCGTTCTACCTGGACCCGGTGACCAGGGAGATCATGGAGACCTGGGAGGGCAAACCGGTCATCCACGTCTGGAACGATCCGGCGAACCTGCGGCTGCGGCCGTTCCCCGTCCCCATGACCGAGCTCGGCGACCAGGTCTGCTTCAGCCTGGAGATCCCGCTCGCCTATCCCTCGCCGCTGCCGGTCGCCGAGTTCCCGCTGAACTCCGGGGACGACACCTACCGGGCGCTGGAGCTCTTCCAGTACTTCGCCCCGGCGAGCGTGACGACCACCGACGCGCCGAGCGTGCCCGCCACCCTGTCGTGGACGCGGATGTCCCCGTGGCTGCCCTGGATGGAACAGGGCCCGCGGCAGGGCGGCCTCGCCTTCCACTGCCGGGGCCGCAAACTCGCCTCCTACGACGAGGTGCCCGAACGCACCCGCGCCTACATCGCGGCCCACCACCCGCAATTCGCCCGGGCCCCGGAGAAGTGGACCGAGCCGAACGAGACCAGCTGGACGTACTTCCGCAAACTGGCCCGTCCCCAGTGAAATCGCCGCACCGGGCCCACACGGCCGAACCCGGTGCACACCCCGCCGAACCTCCCCCGGGAGGCTGCGCCTAATATCCCGCGAGGGGATCTCCGGGGGCCCGACAAGGGTTTTCCCCGTATCCAGTTCATCAGCCCGTTGCCTACTGTCTGCCCATCGGCGATCTTCCCCCGGGCCGGCCGGACCCCACGCCAACCCCACATGGCGTGAATCCGAGCCGCCCGGCGGACCGCCGGTACCGCCGTTGCCCTGCCCCGCCGTCGAGGCCGGAGCGACGTGGCGCGCGGTGGCGGCCGGGGCGAGTTCGACCAGCTCGCTCCCGGCCCCGCAGCCGCCGGTTCACCTCCCACACTGCACCGACCGGCCGCTCCGGCCTGCCCGGAAACGGCCCGTGAAAGGGAACACCGTGCACGCATCCAGACGTCGCAGGCTCATATCCGTGGCGGCCATCTCCGTCACCCTGCTCGCCGGCAGCGCCACCGCTTCCGTGGCCGTCGAGACCCCCGCCGGGGCCCCCGCCGCCGCTGCGGCCGGCACCGCGCCGGTGGAGAACCTCATCGTCGGATACAAGACTTCGGCCTCCGAGGCCAGCTCCAACACGGCGGCCGCCGCCGACGCCACGGCCAAGGGGAAGAAGGCCGGCAAGAAGGCGAAGTTCGACCGCCGCCTCGGCACCGGTGCCGCCCTCGTCAACCTCGGCGGTTCCGTCGCTCCCAAGGACGCGGCCGACGTGATGGCCCAGTTCCGCGCCGACCCGGACGTCGCCTACGTCGAGGTGGACTCCCGGGCCTACCCGCTGGCCGTCAACCCGAACGACACCGAGTACGCGAAGCAGTGGGACCTCTTCGAGCCCACCGCCGGCATGAACGTTCCCGCCGCCTGGGACACGACCACGGGCTCCGGCGTCACCGTCGCCGTGATCGACACCGGCTACGTGGCCCACTCGGACGTCGCCCCCAACATCGTCGCGGGCTACGACTTCATCACCAGCTCCACCGCCGCCCGTGACGGCAACGGCCGCGACAACAACCCGGCCGACCAGGGCGACTGGAGCGCGGCCGGCGAGTGCGGCACCGGCTCGAAGGCCAGCGACTCCTCCTGGCACGGCACCCACGTCGCGGGCACCATCGCGGCCGCCACGAACAACTCCAAGGGCGTCGCGGGCATCGCGTACGGCGCGAAGATCCAGCCCGTCCGCGTGCTCGGCAAGTGCGGCGGTGCCACCTCGGACATCGTCGACGCCATCACCTGGGCCTCCGGCGGCAGCGTGGCGGGCGTCCCGGCCAACGCCACCCCGGCCAAGGTCATCAACATGAGCCTCGGCGGCTCCGGCGCCTGCAGCTCCACCTACCAGAACGCCATCAACGCGGCCGTCGCCCGCGGTACGACCGTCGTCGTCGCCGCCGGCAACAGCAACGCGGACGCCGCGGGCTTCTCCCCGGCCAGCTGCAACAACGTGATCAACGTCGCCTCCACCAACCGGACCGGCGACCGCTCGTTCTACTCCAACTACGGCGCCATCATCGACGTCGCCGCCCCGGGCGGTGAGACCCGCCGCGCCACCGACACGCCCGGCACCGTCACCACCCCCGAGAACGGCATCCTCTCGACGCTGAACGCCGGCACCACCACCCCGGGCGCCGAGATCTACAAGCCCTACCAGGGCACCAGCATGGCCGCCCCGCACATCGCGGGCCTGGCCGCCCTGCTGAAGTCGGCGAACCCGGCGCTCACCCCGGCGCAGATCGAGACCGCCATCAAGGACCACGCCCGCCCGCTGGCCGGCACCTGCACCGGCGGCTGCGGCGCCGGCCTCGCCGACGCGGCCGCGACGGTCGCCGCGGTGACCTCGATCCCGCCCACCACGGGCTTCGAGAACACCACGGACTACTCGATCGCCGACAACAGCACCGTGGAGAGCCCGATCACCGTCACCGGTGTCACCGGCAACGCCCCGGCCGCCCTCAAGGTGGGCGTGAACATCGTCCACACCTACATCGGTGACCTCAAGGTCGACCTGGTCGCCCCCGACGGCACCGTCTACACCCTGCACAACCGGGCCGGCGGCAGCACCGACAACATCAACCAGGTCTTCACCGTCGACGCCTCCTCCGAGGTCGCCAACGGCACCTGGAAGCTCCGGGTCAACGACAACGCCGGCGGCGACACCGGCAGGATCGACTCCTGGAACCTCGGCTTCTGACCGAGCCCGGACCCGCCCTCCGCGCCGAGCCCCCCAACTCGGCCTGACGGGGCGATAGTACGGACCAACCGAGCCCGCGGACCTGCTGATACACCTCGTATCGGCAGGTCCGACGGGTTTTCCTGTCGGTCGGCTGATTTCTGCGTCACAATCGGGGCCCGCCCGCCCTGTGACCTCGTATTGTCGCGTCTCACAGGAAGGGCACAGGAGCTGGGGACCGAGAGGCTGGTGGCTGTGCGTGGTGGCGGCGGGGCACCCTGACGCAAGTGTCGGACATGTTGAACTCATCAAGGCGGTCGACCGCGCGCTGACCACGCACGGCCGGGCGCTCGTCACCGGACCCGCCGGCGCGGGCAAGACGGAGCTGGTCCGCGCCGTCGCGGCCGCGGCCGAGGCGCGCCGCGAGACGGTGCTGCGCCTTGCCCCCGAGGCCGCCGACCAGCGGATACCCGAGGCCTCCGCCGCGGCTCTGCTCGCCTCCGTGCCCGGGGCCGGCCTCGAGCAGCTCGCCGGGCCGCAGCGCACCGCCATCGCCCTGCTGTGCCGCGAGGCGGAAGCCCCGCGCGTCGGCCGCGACCACGTCGCCCTGCGCCTCGCCGTCGTCGAGGTGCTGCGGACGCTCGCCGCCCGCCACCCGGTCCTGCTCGTCCTGGACAACGCCCAGTGGATGGACGCCGAGAGCACCGACCTGCTCCGCTTCGCCCTGCGCCTCACGCCGCCCCGCGTACGGGTCCTCGTCGCCGAACGGCCTCAGGACGCCGCCTCCGTCGGCGAACCCCTCTGCGGCCCCGGCACCCCCGCGATCCGGATCCCGCCGCTCGGCGCCGACGAGGTGGCCGAACTCCTGGTCCGCCACGGCCTGCCCGCCCGCCTCGCCGGCCGCATCCACCAGGCCAGCGGCGGCAATCCGCGCCTCGCCCTCGCCCTCGGCCACTCCTTCGCCGAAGCCGCCGGTGCCCGCGACGGCGGCGCGCACCACGCCGACGCCCTGCCCGTCTCCGGACAGGCCCGCGAGGTGGCGCGCAGGCTGCTCGCCGGAGTCCCCGCGGAGGCCCGCCGCACCCTGCTCCTCGCCGCGCTCGCCGCCCGCCCCACCACCGCGCTGCTGCGCCGGGCCGGACGCCCCGACGCGGAGGCGGAGCTGGCCGCGGCGGAACGGGCCGCACTGGTGCGGGTCGGGGAGGACGGCAGCGTGGAGTTCACCGCCGGCGCCCTGCCCACCGCGCTCGCGGCCGACGCGGGCTGGCCCGAACGCGCCGCCGGGCACGCGGCCTTGGCCGACGCCGTGGACGACCCGGTCCAGGCCGTACGTCACCGGGCGCTCGCCGTGGACGCCCCCGACCAGTGGCTCGCCGCCGAGATCACCGAGGCCGCGGACGTCTGCCGCCGCCTCGGCCGGCGGGCCCTCGCGGCCGAACTGGGCCTGCTCGCCGCCGAACGCACCCCGTCCTGCCTGGCCGGTGAGGAACTCGCCCGGCTCGTCACCGCCGCCGAGGACGCGGGCTGGGCCGGCCGGGCCGACCTCGCCCGCCGCGCCACCCGGGCGGTGCTCGCCCGCGACGCCTCGCCCGCCGACCGGGTCCGCTCCAGGCTCGCCGTCATCGACGCCGCCGGGCAGGCCCTGGGCACCCTCGACGAGACCTTCGCGTGCGCCATGGCCGACGCCGCCGGGGACCCCTCGCTCCAGGCCGCGGTCCAGCTGCGCATGGCCTGGAAGCACAACCTCAGCGACGGCGACCCCGTCCGCGCCCGCGACGCCGCGGCCCGGGCCGGGGCCCTCGCCGCGCTCGGCGGCGACCAGGTGGCCGAGGCCATGGCCCTCACGGTGCGGGCCCGCATGGGCCGCATCCTCGGTGACCCGGGCGCCGAGGCGATCCTCGCCGAGGCGCTCGCGCTGCCCGCCCCCGAAGTCCCGCTCGGCATGCGCAACGCACCCCAGTACCTGGCCGTGCGGCACGCCCTCTTCGACGACAGCCTCGACGACGCCCGCCGCCAGCTGATGGTCCTGCTCCCGGCGGTCCAGCGCACGGGCTCCGCCGAGGACGTCTTCGAGGTGCTGCGCAGCCTCACCGAGGTCGAACTGCGCGGCGGCCGCTGCGAGGCCGCCTCCACGCGTGCCCGCCAGGCCCTGGAGCTGACCATAGAGGCGGGCCTCTCGCCCGGCCCCGCCTGGTACCTCGCGGCGATGGCGGAGGCCGCGGGCGGCAGTTTCGCGCGGGCCGCCGGATACGCCCGCCGCGGCATCCAGGCCTCGCACGAGGAGCGGGACCAGGTCTTCCTCTCCCGCAGCCTCCATGCGCTCGGCCTCGTCGAACTGGCCACGGGGGAGGCGGCGAAGGCCGTCGCCACCCTGCGCCGGGTCGAGGAGCTCGAAGCCGCACAGAAGGTGGCCGACCCCTCGATCCTGCGCTGGCACGGGGAGCTCGCCGAGGCGCTGGTCGCCGCCGACGCACCGGCCGAGGCCGCCCGGCTGACCGACCGCGTCCGCACCGTCGCCGTCGGCCTCGGCCGGGGCGGGGTCGTCGCCGCCCTCGACCGGGCGCGCGGTCTGTGCCTGTCCGCGCAGGGGGAGCCCGATGCGGCCGTCCACCTGCTGGAGACCACCGCGCAGCGGTTCGAGGCCCTCGGACTGCCGCTGGAGCGAGGCCGTACGCTCCTGGCCCTCGCCCGGGTCGAGCGGCGGCGCCGACGGCGCGCACCCGCCCGCGCCGCGCTCATGGCGGCGGCGGAGGTGTTCGGCCGGGCCGGGGCCACTCCGTGGGCGGAGCTCGCGAGGGAACCGGCCGTGGGGGAGGGCGTCCGTACGGAATCGGCGGCCCTGGCCCTCACCGAGGCGGAGGCCCGGCTCGCGCTGCTCGTCAGCCAGGGGGCCAGCAACCAGGAGGCCGCGGCGAAGCTGTTCGTCAGCGTCAAGACGGTGGAGGCCCGGCTGACCCGCATCTACCAGAAGCTCGACGTGCGCTCCCGGGCCCAGCTGGCCACCGCCCTGACCAAAAGGAACGCGCCGGCGTAGCGGGTGCTACGCCGGCGCGTGACCGGAGACGGACCGGGAAGGTCAGCTGCCGGCGGAGAGGTTGCCGGACAGGACCGGGATGTTGCTGAGGATGTGCGAGGCCGTCTCGTCGCCCTTGGCCTGGGTGGAGTTCTCGGCGCACTGCTGGTTCTGCGGGTTGGACGCGATCGGGATGTCCTGGACGCCCACGTTGACGAGCGCGAGGATCGACTGGGCGTTGACCTTGGCCGGCAGGCCGACGCAGAGCTTGTTGAGGGAGCCCTGGACCAGGCTCGCCTGCGGGCTCATCGCGCCCTGGGTCTCCTGGTTGCCGTAGATCTGCGCGGAGCCGTTGCCGTTGACGGTGTTGACGCCGTTGTCGTTGCCGATCGCCATCGCCGGGGCGGCTACGGCGGCACCGGCACCCAGGACGGAGGCGGTGACCGCGGCGGTGGCCATGAGCTTCTTGAGCATTTCGGGGATCCTTCTGTCGCACTGTCGCATGAGATAGCTGCCCTCGGCGGGACAGGCTGATCAACTGCTGACGGCGTCAGGGGTTATCCCCCATCACCCGGGTGGCCCATTTGGCACACCGGACCACCCGGCGTGGACTCCTCGCCCCGGGCTCAGCCGGTCTTGCGGCGCACCTTCTTGTTCTTGCCGCCGCCGCCGCTGCTGGCACCCTGGACCTTGGCGCGGTTCTGGTGCGCCTGCTGGGACCGGGCATTGGCGGCGTTGCGGTCCAGGGCCTCCCGGAACTTGCGCTTGGCCGCTTCCGCCGGGGTCTCGTCCGGCGGGGTCTGCGTCTCGTCTGCCATCTGTCCTCCTGGGGTGATCAAGAATTCAGTCTGTCAGCCGGTGCCCCGGGTGACCAGCGAGTTCGGCAGGGAGGGGCCGCCCGACCGGGAGGGGAGCGGGCGCCCCAAAGGGATGCTTGGGCAAGTCATAAGTTTTGTTTATGGGGGTATAGGCCGGCACCGGGTGCTAGGTAAGGCTGCCTTTCGTTTAGGGTTCAGCATGATCCACTGTGCTGTCGCTCGAAGGGAACCATTGCCATGCCTCGCCCTCTGCGAGTAGCAATCGTCGGTGCCGGCCCCGCCGGCATATACGCCGCCGACGCCCTGCTGAAGTCCGAGACCGCTGCCGAACCGGGCGTGTCCATCGACCTCTTCGAGCGGATGCCCGCGCCGTTCGGCCTGATCCGCTACGGGGTCGCGCCGGACCACCCCCGGATCAAGGGCATCATCACGGCCCTGCACCAGGTGCTGGACAAGCCCCAGGTCCGGCTCTTCGGGAACGTCGACTACCCGAACGACATCGGCCTCGACGAGCTCCGGTCCTTCTACGACGCCGTGATCTTCTCCACCGGGGCCACCGCCGACCGCGCGCTCCCCATCCCCGGTGTCGGCCTCGAAGGCTCCTACGGCGCCGCCGACTTCGTCTCCTGGTACGACGGCCACCCCGACGTCCCGCGCACCTGGCCGCTGGAGGCGGAGAAGGTCGCCGTGCTCGGCGTCGGCAACGTCGCCCTCGACGTCGCGCGCATCCTCGCCAAGACGGCCGACGAACTGCTGCCGACCGAGATCCCGGCGAACGTCTACGACGGCCTCAAGGCGAACAAGGCCCTCGAGGTGCACGTCTTCGGCCGCCGCGGTCCGGCCCAGGCCAAGTTCAGCCCGATGGAGCTGCGCGAGCTGGACCACTCGCCGAACATCGAGGTCATCGTCAACCCCGAGGACATCGACTACGACGAGGGCTCGATCGCCGAGCGCCGCAAGAACAAGCAGACCGACATGGTCGCCAAGACCCTGGAGAACTGGGCGATCCGCGACGTCGGCGAGCGCCCGCACAAGCTGTTCCTGCACTTCTTCGAGTCGCCGACCGAGGTGCTCGGCGAGGACGGCAAGGTCGTGGGCCTGCGCACCGAGCGCACCGAGCTCGACGGCACGGGCAACGTCAAGGGCACCGGGCGGTTCACCGACTGGGACGTCCAGTCCGTCTATCGCGCCGTGGGCTACCTCTCCGACGAACTGCCGAAGCTCCCCTGGGACGCCGAGTCGGGCACCGTCCCGGACGAGGGCGGCCGTGTGATGGAGGCCGGCAGCCACCTGCCGTCGACGTACGTGACCGGCTGGATCCGGCGCGGTCCGATCGGCCTGATCGGCCACACGAAGGGCGACGCGAACGAGACCGTCGCCAACCTGCTGGCCGACCACGCGGCGGGCCGGCTGACCGTGCCGGACGCGCCGGAACCGGAGGCCGTCGAGGCCTTCCTCGCCGAGCGCAGCGTCCGCTACACGACCTGGGACGGCTGGTACAAGCTGGACGCCGCCGAGAAGGCGCTGGGCGAGCCGCAGGGCCGTGAGCGCGTGAAGATCGTCGAGCGTGAGGGCATGCTCGACGCGAGCGGCGCGTAACGCCGCGGAGGGCCGGTGCTCGTGGGCGGTTTCTACCGGCCCTCGCGCGCGTGGCGGGGTCCGGTGATCCGGCACGGCGCCGCTGCCGGCGGCTCCGCCCCCCGCGCCCCGCGCCTCGAGCGCCGGAGGGGCTGGATTCTCGTCCACGGCTCAGCCGCGGCGCTCCAGCAGGCCCCGTACGAAGGCCGCCTGGCCCGCGTGCTGCCAGTCGTCGCCCAGCACGCTCACCAGGCGGACGCCGAGGGTGACCGGCGGGTCCCAGCGCTCGTCCACCACCCGCTCCAGGTCGGCGGCGGCGAGGCCGCGGACGAACCGCAGGGTCTGTTCGTGCACCGCGTCGTAGTACCCGAGGAGCAGCTCGGGCGAGTCGACCCGGACCGCGGCGACCTGGCGGGCGGTGTGCCCGTACCCGGTGGAGCCGGCGGGCAGCGGCAGCGCGAACCGGTCCTGCCAGCCCTGGGACCGCCAGACCTGCTCCAGCTCCGCCGCGTCCGCGATGTGGTCGTCCTGGATCCGGGTCAGGTGCCAGACCAGCCAGGTGATCGAGTTCGCGGCCGGGTCGACCTGGGCGTTCAGCGACTGCGCCGGGAGCCCGTCCACGACCTCGTGGACGAGCTCCCGGATGCGTCCGAACCCGTCGGTGATGACCTCCGTAGCCTTCATGCACCCACCATGCGGGGCCGGGCGGCCGACCCGCCGCGCGCGACACGCGGGGGGCCGGACGGAGCTGCTCAGGCGGTCGCGTCGGCCTTCTCGGCCTTCTCGGCCTTCCCGGGGTTCGCCGTGACCGCGGCCCCGGCCTCGGCGGGCGCCGGGACCGACGCGGTCGCCACCGTGCCGTGGCCGCCGCGCAGGCCCAGCCAGCCGATCACCGCGACCAGGGCGAAGGCCACGGCCCCGATCCCGAAGGTGAGGGTGAAACCGGACTCCGCGGGCAGCGGGGGCACGCCGGCGGGCAGGTGCTCGATGGTCTTCGAGGCGAGGATCGTGGTGACGATCGCGCTGCCGATGGCGCTGCCCGTCGAGCGGGAGATCGAGTTGATGCCGTTGGCGATGCCGCTCTGGTGGTGCGGGACGCTCGACATGATCACGGCGGGCATGGCCGCGTAGCCGAAGCTCACGGCCGCGCCCACGACGAGACCGGCGCCGATGACCGAGGCGGTGTGGTCGTGGTCGAGCGCCAGCCAGGCGAACCCGGCGGCGCCGAGCGCGGCGGCCAGGCCCAGCGCCACGCGCGGACCGCGGTGGCGGACCAGCTGGCCGCCGAGCGGGGAGGCGAGCAGCGAGACGATCGCGCCGGGCAGCAGGAACTCGACGGACGCGCGCAGGATCGAGGCGCCGAAGCCGTAGCCGGTGAGGGCCTCGGGCATCTGGACGAGGTAGGAGACGCCCAGGAAGTTCGCGAACATGCCGAAGCCGACGAGGATGCCGGCCAGGTTGGCCATCAGCACCGGGCGGTGGATGAACATCCGCATGTCGACCAGCGGCTCGCGGACCTTCAGCTCGGTCAGCACCCAGACGGCGGCCATGACGGCGGCGCCGGCGAAGCTGCCCAGCGTGCGGCCGGAGGTCCAGCCCCAGTCGTGGCCCTGGGAGATCGGCAGCAGGAGCAGCAGCAGCGTGATGCCGAGGGTCAGGGCGCCGAGGAAGTCGGTGCGCCCGCCGGTCTTGTGGCGGGTCGCGGGGACCAGGAAGACCACGGCCAGCAGGGCGAGGACCGCGAAGCCGCTCGCCATCCAGAAGGCGTTGCGGTAGTCGGCGCCGGAGCCGGAGGTGAGCAGGCCCGTGGCCACCAGCGCGAGACCGCTGCCGAACGCGAGCGTGCCGCTGACCAGAGCCATCGCACCCGGCAGCTTCTGCGGCCGGACCTCTTCGCGCAGCACGGACAGCGCCAGCGGGAAGATCGCGGTGGCGGCGCCCTGGAGCACCCGGCCCAGGATCAGCAGCGGCAGCGAGGAGGCCAGCGCGGCGATCACGGAACCGGCGACCATCACGCCGAGCACCGCCACCAGGGTCGGCTTCTTGCCGTGCTGGTCGCCGAAGCGGCCCAGCAGCGGGGTGAAGACGGCCGCAGAGAGCAGGGTCGCGGTGGTGACCCAGCTCACGCCGGCGGTCGAGGCGCCGAGGTCGGCGCGGATGAGGCCCAGGATCGGGATCGGCAGGGTCTGCATCATCGAGACGACCATGGCGGCCAGGCTCAGGGCGAAGACGATGACCGTCTCGTTCCTGTGCCCGGTGGCCGGGGCGGCAGTGGTGGAGGGGGTGCTCATGGCGGGCAGGTCCTTCTCGGGAGCTTCAGGGTGCAGATGTTTGATGTCTTCAAGTAACTCGACAGAAGGTAGACCTCAATAGTTCAGGTGGTCAAGTAAACAATTGATAATGTGAAGCAATCTGAGTACGCTCCAGGCATGAGCGACACCGCCGCCCCGCACGCCCCCGCCAAGCTCCAGCTGCTGGAACTGCTCGCCGCCATCGGCACCGCCCAGTGGCGCGATTTCGCGGCCGCCGCCGCCCGCTACGGCCTCACCTCCACCCAGGCCCGGGTCCTCGCCCAGCTCGACGGCCCCGTGCCGATGCGCGGCCTGGCCGCCCTGCTGGTCTGCGACGCGTCGAACGTGACCGGCATCGTCGACCGCCTGGAGGCCCGCGAGCTGGTGCGCCGCGAGCCGGCCCCGACCGACCGCCGCGTGAAGAACGTGGTGGCCACCGACGCGGGCCGGGAGATCATCCGGCGCGTACGGGAGGAGATGCAGGCGACGCACGGCGCGCTGGACACCCTCGACGAGAACGAGAGCGCCACCCTCTACGCCCTGCTGGAACGGCTGCGGCCCACCATGGAGAAGCACGCCTGAAGTAGCCTCGGCTCCCATGAGTACTCTGCGGACGATCAACGACGTACCGGTGCTGGTGTGCGAGGCCGAGGGCGAGCCCATCGCGGGTGAGCGCGAGGCCCTGGACCACATCGGGAACGCGGGATACCAGGGCGCCGAGTGGGTGGTGGTCCCCGCCGGGCGCTTCGACGAATCGTTCTTCCGGCTGGACACCCGGGTTGCCGGCGCGATCATCCAGAAGTTCGTCCAGTACCGCGTGGGGATCATCGTCCTGGGCGACATCTCCCGGCACACCGAGGCCAGTTCGGCGCTGCGCGACTTCGTCCGCGAGTGCAACCGCGGCACCCAGACCTGGTTCGTCGCCGACGACGACGAGCTGCGCGAGCGGCTGGCCGGGGCGAGGGCGTGAGGAGCGGCGCCCGGATCCGGACCCTGCGGGCGGCCGGCCGGCCCGCCGCCGTCTGGAAGAACGGCGGGGGAGTCACCCGGGAGATCGCCGTCTTCCCCGAGGGGGCCGGCATGGACGACTTCGTCTGGCGGGCGAGCCTCGCCGAGGTCGCCGAGGACGGTCCCTTCTCGGCCTTCCCCGGGATCGACCGCACCCTCACCCTCGCCGAAGGCGCGGGGATGGACCTCATGGTCGGGGGCCAACGGCGCCTCGTGGACGAGCGGTTCGCGCCGCAGGACTTCCCCGGGGACGAGCCGACGGACTGCCGGCTCCTGGCGGGCCCCGTCGTCAACCTCAACGTGATGCACCGCCGGGGCGCCGTCGAGGCGGCGACCGCCGTCGTGCGCGGCCGGCTCTCACGCGCCGTCGTGTCGGACGAGACCCTGCTGGCGGTCGCCCTGGAGGGGGGCGCCACCGTCCAGGTGGGGCGTGCCCCGGCCCTCGTCCTGGCCCCGTACGACGCGGTCCTGGTGACGGGCGACTTCCTCGACTACCTCGACGTCTCCGGGCACGCGGCGCTGGTCTGCTTCCGCTAGGGGCCGCAGGGGGTGACGCGCGGTCGCCCCCTGCGGCCATAGAGGTGAGAGCGGGCCGTTCCTCGACCGCGCCGAGCCTCCCCGGCCGCCGCGGAGCGCTATCCATGTCGACGTGATCAAGTCGCTCCGTACCGGATTCACCGCAGCCGCCGTGACCGCAGCTCTCGTCACGCTCAGCCCTGCGGCCGGGGCCTCCGCCCCGTCCCCCGCCACTCTGGCCCCCTCCGACAAGGTGACCGTGGACGTCGCCACCGTGAACGGATCGGGCTGCCGGCCGGGCAGCGCCACCGTCGCCGTGGCGCCCGACAACTCGGCCTTCACCGTCACCTACAGCGAGTACGTGGCCCAGGCCGGCGGGGGCATCTCCGCCGTCGAAGGCCGCAAGAACTGCCTCCTGTCGCTGATCGTGCACGTCCCGCAGGGCTTCACCTACGCCGTGGCCCAGGTCGACTACCGGGGCTTCGGCAGCCTCCAGCCGGGCGCGGTCGGCACGCAGAAGGCCAGCTACTACTTCCAGGGCATGAGCCAGACCGCCCAGCGCAGCCACAAGTTCGCGGGCGCGCTCGACGACAACTGGCAGGCGACCGACACCACGGGCATCGAGGCCCTGGTCTTCGCGCCCTGCGGGGAACAGCGCAACTTCAACATCAACACCGAACTGCGCGCCGAGGTGGGCACCTCCGACCCGTCGAAGATCAGCTTCATGGCCCTCGACTCGACGGACGGCAGCATCAACAGCAAGTACCACTTCTCCTGGAAGCAGTGCCCGAAGCGCTGACCCGGAGCCCCACGGGCCAGGGCCCGTCGTCGAACTCCCGTCTGTCCGCCCTCCGGGCGACGACGGGAGTTCGACGACAGCCCCTACGCGGACGCGCGCCGCACCAGGGAGGTGGCGGTGACCACCGATCTGGGTGCTGCGTGCTCCCCGGGCTCCCCGCCCAGCGTCTCCAGCAGCATCCGCGCCATCAGGCGCCCCATACCCTCGATGTCCTGACGCACCGTCGTCAGCGGCGGGTCGGAGCTCTCCGCCACCGGTTCGGCGTCGTCGAAGCCGACCACCGCCACCCGCGCCGGAACCTCCAGGCCGCGCTCCCTCAGCACCCGCAGCGCGCCCGTCGCCATGAGGTCGTTCGCGGCGAACACCGCATCGACGTCCGGGCAGCGGTCCAGCAGCCCGGCCATCGCGCGCGCCCCGCCCACCACGGTGAAGTCGCCCTCGGCGACCAGCGCGGGGTCGGCGGCCGGCAGCACGTCCCGGTAGCCGCTGAGCCGGTCGGCGGCCGAGGTCTGGTCGAGCGGGCCGGCGATGTGCGCGATGCGCCGTCGCCCCTGCGCGACCAGGTGCCGTACGGCCTCCCGCGCGCCCCCGCGGTTGTCCGCGTCCACGTACGACACCTCCTCGGCCCCCGCGCAGCCCCCGGTCCAGCCGGGCCTGCCGCCGTAGACCGTGGGCATGCCGATCCGGCGGGTGATCCCGGGCAGCGGGTCGTCGGTGTGCAGGGAGAAGGCGAGGGCCCCGTCGACGTGCCCGCCCGCCAGGTAGCGCTCGATCCGCTCGTAGTCGCCCCGGTCCTCCACCAGCAGCAGCACCAGCTGCGTGTCCTGCGCGGTCAGTTCCTTCGCGATGCCGCGCACCTGCCGGGAGAAGAAGGGGTCGGAGAAGATCCGGGTCTCCGGCTCGGCGATGATCACGGCCACGGCGCCGGTGCGCCGGGTGACCAGCGTGCGGGCCGCGGGGTTGGGCACGTAGCCCAGGTCCCGTACGGCTGCGCGCACCTTGTCCACCAGGTGCGGGCGGACCCCGTCGCCGCCGTTGACCACGCGGGAGACGGTCGCCCGGGACACCCCGGCGTGCATCGCCACCGCCTCCAGGGTGGGCCGGCTGCCGGGACGGTGTTCGGGCATCGGCGCTCCTCCTGGGTGTCCGCGGGCGGTCGCCTCGCCGGGCAGCAGGTTAGCCCGTACCGCCGGAAGGCCGGGGGCGCTCCGGGCGGTACGGGCAGTCCGTGCTCCGGACCTGTCCGGTCCGGGCCGGTCAGTGGCCGAAGTCGAACCAGTTGACGTTCACGTAGTCGGCGCCCTGGCCGCTCGTGAAGGTCAGGTAGACGTCGTGCGTGCCGGTGACGCCGTCGATGTTCGCCGGTACCGTCCGCCAGCTCTGCCAGCCGCCGGTGTTCGCCACGGAGAAACTGCCCACCGGGGCGCTCGTACGGCTGTCCAGCCGGACCTCGACGAGCCCGCTGACCCCGCCGGCCGCGCCGGAGGCGACCCGCCCGTAGAACTGCCGGGCAGCCGTGGACCCGAAGTCGACGCCCCGGTACACGGCCCAGTCGCCGTTGCCGAGGGCGCTGATGTTCTGGCCGCCTCCGGTGTCCGAGGTGGTCTCCCTGCCCACTCCCGCCTGGTCGTCGTAGGACTCGGCCTGGATGGCCGCGTACGCGTCACGGTGGCCCGCAGGAGGGGTGGTGGGCGGCGGGGTCGTGGGCGGGGGCGTCGTGGGCGACGTGCCCGTCGACCGCAGCACGGAGACGTAGTCGACCACCATGGGGTGGCCGGGCTCGGTGCCGGCGTCGGGTCCGCCGCCGAAGGCGTCGGGGAACCCGCCGCCCATCGCGACGTTCAGGATGACGAAGTAGCCGTGGTTCGTGGCGTTGGTCCAGGTGGCCGCGTCCACCTGGTTCGCCCGCACGGTGTGGAAGTTCACCCCGTCGACGTAGAAGCGCATCTCCTCGACGGCCGTGGACCTGTCCCACTCCACGGCGTACGTGTGGAACCCGCCCTGGCAGCTGGTGCCCGGGCAGACGCGCTGGCCGCCGATGCCGGAGGTCTCGTTGCACGGCCCGCCCGGGCTCGTGCCGCAGTGCATGGTCGCCCAGACGTTGTTGATGCCCTGGACGTTCTCCAGGATGTCGAGCTCGCCGATGCCCGGCCAGTTCCACCAGTTCCCGCGGTACGGGGCCCCGAGCATCCAGAAGGCCGGCCAGTAGCCCTTGGCCGCCGGGCCCGTGACGTTCGGCATCTGTATGCGGGCCTCCGTGCGCAGCTTGCCGCCCGGCGCCGGCGCGAAGTCGGACCGGCGGGTCTCGACGCGCCCGGAGGTCCAGTTGCCCGCGGCGTCCCTCCTCGGGGTGATCCGCAGGTTGCCCGTCCCGTCGAGGGAGACGTTGGCGGGGTCGGCGGTCATGGTCTCGATCTCGCCGGTGCCGAAGGCGGCGGGGCCGCCGGGGTAGCTCGTCCCGGTGGTGTACTGCCAGTCGGCGGTGTTCACGCCGGAGCCGGCGGGCCCGTCGAACTCGTCCAGGAAGACCTGTGACCAGCCGGCCGGGGTGGGGGGAGCCGCGGCGCCGGCCGGCAGGGTGGCGGCGGCCGCGGCGGCCACGACCACCGCGACCGTGCCGAGTGCGGCTAAGACCGATCGCCGGACGGGCGGTCGTTTCCTGCGGGGTGTCTCACGCATGGGTGCCCTCTCTGAAGCGCCGTGCGACGCGGTGCGGGGGGAAGAGCCAGGGGAGTTCGCCGTTCGGAGCCGCTGTGAAAGCCCTGTGAGAGCGCTCTCAAGCGTGCGCCGCTGGACACTGTGCTCCCCACCCGTTCGGGCGTCAAGAGATGGAACCGCGAAAGGGCCTGCGCGGGCGGAGCGGTTCATTGGCCGAACGCTCGGCCCTCACCCGTCAGGCCCAATCCACACGAAGACTTCAGTAGGCCGGGCCGAGGACCTCCTGCGCGCCCGGGAGTTCGTGGACGGAGGCCGCCGTCCCCGTGAGCGGCAGCAGGGAGGAGAGCGGGCACGCCACGGGCATCTCGTGGTCCACCTCCCAGTCCCCGACCGCTCCCCGGCCGCCGCGGTTCGCGCGGTCGGTGGTGCAGACGGCGTACAGCTGGCCGGCGCAGCCCCGGCAGAACAGGAGCTGGTGGCCGCTCACGGCGCCCCCGCAGGCATTGCGGCCGGCGCACCTGCCGGAGCGGGGGCCGGACGGCGGAGCCCGTTGCCCCGAGTGCCGGGCAGGCCGTGCGCTTGTAGCGTCGGTCGCGTCAGGAGTCCCGGTGAACCGACAGGACTCCGCAGGCCGGTTCGCACCCGCGGAACACGTCCCGCCGGCGCACCGAGCCGCACGTGTGCAGCCCGCGCCGGCGCCGAGCCGGTCCGCCCCTCGCGACCCGACGACCGGGCGCACGCGCAGCCCCCGTGAGAGAGGCCGTGCCGATGACGAACGACGCCCCGATAGCGCCGAGCACCCCGATCGCCCAGGAGGCGAGCTTCCTCCGCATCGAGAAGGGCTCCGCCGGGCCCGAGGAACTGGCCGCGATCGCCCTCGTGGTCGCCTGCTGCGCGCGGCGGACCTCCGGCGACGCCGCGGGCGCCGCCGGCCGGGACCGGGCCGGGAACGCGGGGAGAGGTGCCGGGCACCGCCCGGGCCACCGACCCGCCCGCACGAACACCGGCTGCTGGGCAGGCTGCTGGGCCTGCCGCTGAACCCCGCCCGCCGGCCGCGCGCACGGCCGGCGGGAGGGAGAGCGAGGTGGTCACGCCCGGCGCAGCACCGTCGAGAGGGCGCCCCGCAGCGCCGCCCGGGGATCCGGCACGGCGCCCTCCGAGCGCCACGCCACGAACCCGTCCGGCCGTACGAGCACGGCGCCCTCGGCGCTCATCCCGTGCGCCTCCGCCCAGTCGGCGCCGCCCTGCGGGACCAGGTCCGCTCCGGGCCCGGAGCCGATGGCGTAGGCGTCCAGCCGCACCGACAGGTCCCGGGCCACCTGTTCGGCCGCTTCCCGCCAGGGCGTGCCCGCGCCGCTGAGGAGCACGAACGAGCGCTCGTACAGGTCCAGCGAGGAGAGGCGTTCGCCTCCCCTGGACAGCCACATGTGCGGGGCCCGGGTGCCGGTGTCGCCCTTCAGCCGCAGGGCGTCCGGGATGATCGGCCGGCCCGGGTCGCCGCCGACGACGGCCCCCTGCGGGTAGCAGTAGCCCATCGCCGTGGTGAGCACCCCGCTGCCCGGCCCGCCGCCCATCGTGGGCGGCGGCGCGTACCCCGGGTGGCTGTGCTCCGCCGAACGGGCCGAGGCGCGCTCGCTCGTGGCCCTGGCCACCGGCAGCCGCTCGGCCTCGTACGTGTCGAGCAGCTCCGTGCCGGCAGAGCCGTCCAGCACCGCCGCGATCTTCCACGCCAGGTTGTGCGCGTCCTGGATGCCGGTGTTGGAGCCGAACGCACCCGTGGGGGACATCTCGTGGGCCGCGTCGCCCGCGAGGAACACCCGGCCGACGGAATACTGCTCCGCCACCCGTTCGGCCGCGTGCCACGGAGCCTTTCCGCCGATCACCACGTCGAGGTCGGGCACGCCGATCGCCGCCCGGATCTGCTCCACGCACCTTTCGTCGGTGAAGTCCTCCAGTGTCTCGCCGTCCTCCGGGTGCCAGGGGGCGTGGAAGACCCACTGGGTGCCGTTGTCCACCGGCAGCAGCGCCCCGTCGGCGCCCGGACGCATCAAGTAGCAGACGATGAACCGCAGATCGCCCAGCACCTCGGGGAGCCGCCGCGAGCGGAAGGTCACGCTCACGTTGTGGAACAGCTCGCCGTTGCCCGTCTGGGGGATGCGCAGCGCCTCCCGCACGGGGCTGCGGGGGCCGTCCGCGGCGATCAGGAAGTCCGCGCGCACGGTGGTGTGCTCGCCGGTCTCCCGGTCCTTCACCACGGCGCTCACCCCCGTCGCGTCCTGGTCGAAGCTCATCAGCTCGGTGGAGAAGCGGATGTCACCGCACATCGCCCCGCTCTGCGCGGCCAGCACCGGCTCGATGTTGTTCTGGCTGCACAGGCACCAGCCGGTCGGGCTGAACCTGCTCAGCTGGCCGGAGGGATCGATCTCCTTGATCAGCCAGTTGTGCTGCTCGCTGTCGATCAGCGAGGTGGCCTGCAGAATGCCCTGGTTGCCCTCCAGTACGGACGCCGCCCGGCGGATCGCGGGCTCCGCGCCTGCCGTTCGGAACAGCTCCATCGTCCGGGCGTTGATGCCTCTCCCGCGCGGGTGCAGTGACGTACCGGAGTGCTTCTCGACCAGCAGGTGACGCACCCCGTGGCGGCTCAGGAAAAGCGACGTGGACAGGCCCACGAGGGAGCCGCCCACGACGAGAACCGGTACGCGAACATCGGCTTTGTCTTCCATCAGCTGCGGGCTCCTGTTTTCTGTGTGGGGGAGTGGAGTCTTTATGCCACCGATCGAAGACCAGGCCCGGTTGATTCGCCGGTTGTCACCCGCTTGATCCGGACATGTAGCGGTACGCCCCCACCCGGACGACGATGAGCGACAGCGGCGCCCCCGACAGACGCGCCCGGCCTGCCGTTCCCCACCGAGGCGGCCGGCGGCCCGGGTGGACGCCACCGGTGACGGACGAGGGGTCCGTACGCGATGGATCTCCACCCCCTCATGAAGGAGTGAGTAGATGACAACCACCTTGTCCGAACGGGTGTCGCAGTCAGCCTTCGACGGCTCCATGCTCCGGGTCGTCCTGCTGATGGACCTCCATGAGGGCCGCCAGCAGGAGTTCTTCGAGGCGTACGAGCGACTCCGCCACGACATCGCGTCGGTCCCGGGACACATCAGCGACCAGCTGTGCCAGTCCTTCGAGAACCCCTCCCAATGGCTCATCACCAGCGAGTGGGAGAGCGCCCCCCAGTACCTCGCCTGGGTCAACAGCGAGCACCACGCCGAACAGGTGAAGCCGCTGGGAGCCTGCGCCCGCGCGATGCGCCCGCTCAAGTTCACCGTCCTGCGCGAGACCGGCCGCGGCTACGACCAGGCCTCCCGCCCGGCCGGGGCCCGCCTCCAGCCCGGGCCCCGGCTCGGCGCCGGCATCGTGCGCCACGCCCTGACCTTCACGGTCAAGCCGGGCAGCGAGAAGGAGGTCGCCTCGATCCTCTCCAGCTACGCCTCCCCGACGGCCCGCGTCGACGCCCACACCCGCCTGTGCCGCACCTCGCTCTTCATGCACGGCAACCGGGTCGTACGCACGGTGGAGGTCCAGGGCGACCTGATGACGGCCCTGCGGCACGTCTCCGAACAGCCCGAGGTGCGCGCCGTCGAGGAGGCCATCAACCCCTACCTCGAAGTGGACCGGGACCTCGGCGACCCCGAGTCAGCCCGCATGTTCTTCATGCGCGCGGCCGTCCCCGCGGTCCACCACATCGCCGCCCAGGGGCCCGACTCCGCCGACGTGACCCGCCACGCGCTCTTCTACCCGGCCAAGCCCGGCTGCGGAGCCGCGCTCGCCGAGTTCCTGGCCAAGCAGGACGAGGCCGCCGCGCACGTCCCCGCGAACCCCATTCGGAGCAGCAGCATCTTCCAGCGCGACGACATCGTCGTCCGGCTGATCGACGTGAACGGCCCGTTCGACGAGCAGCAGGTGGCCGCCGTCGGCGCCGCGGACCCGCGCAAGGCGGCCGTACTGGACCGCCTGATGGACGAACCCGGCGGGCGCTCCCGCCCGGCGCGGCACACCATGAAGCTGATCACCGACCGCCGGGCCCCGGCCGAGTCCTGACCCCCGGTCCCGACACCCGGGACCCTCCCGCACCCGACCCGACATCCCCGTTCCAGGCACCCCCACACGCCAGGAGGAACCCGCCATGACCAGACAGCGCCCACGCATCGTGGACCTCGGCGAGACGCCGCCCAACCGCCGCCGCGGAGGCGACCTGAGGGCCGTGCTGACCCCGACCTCGGTGGGCTCCACCAGCGGATTCATGGGCATGGCGATCATGGCGCCCGGCGAGTCCATCGCCGAGCACTACCACCCGTACTCCGAGGAGTTCGTGTACGTGGTCGCCGGCCGGCTCGAGGTGGACCTCGACGGCGAGGCCCATCCGCTGCGCACCGACCAGGGCCTGCTCGTCCCGCTCAACGTGCGCCACCGGTTCCGCAACATCGGCGACACCGAGGCCCGCATGGTCTTCCACCTCGGCCCGCTCGCCCCGCGCCCGGAGCTCGGCCACGTCGACACCGAGGAGGCCCCGCACCCGGAGGGCACGGCCTGGGAGCAGCCTCCGGACCGCACAGGAGTGGTCTCGTGACCCGCCGCCGGGTGGCGGTGACCGGGGTCGGCGTCGTCGCCCCCGGCGGAATCGGGGTCGAGGCCTTCTGGGACCTGCTGTCCAACGGCCGTACGGCGACCCGGGGCATCACCCTCTTCGACCCGGAGGGGTTCCGCTCCCGGATAGCCGCCGAGGTCGACTTCGACCCCGCAGCGCACGGCCTCACCGACGAGGACGCGGCGCGGGCGGACCGGTACATCCAGTTCGCCCTGGTCGCGGCCCGCGAGGCCCTGAAGGACTCCGGACTCGAGCTCACCGCGGACGACGCCTGGCGGACCGGGGTCTCCCTCGGCACCGCCGTCGGCGGCACCACCCGCCTGGAGCACGACTACGTGGCCGTGAGCCAGTCCGGCGCCTGGTGGGACGTCGACCACAAGCTCGCCGGGCCCCACCTGCACCGGGCGTTCACGCCCGCCACCCTCGCCTCCGCCGTCGCGGAGGAGACCGGGGCGCGAGGCCCGGTGCAGACCGTGTCCACGGGATGCACCTCCGGACTCGACGCCATCGGGTACGCCGTGCACTCCATCGCGGAGGGCCGGATGGACGTCTGCATCGCGGGCGCCTCCGACTCACCCATATCGCCGATCACCGTGGCCTGCTTCGACGCCATCAAGGCGACCTCGCCGAACAACGACGACCCGGCCCACGCCTCCCGCCCGTTCGACGCGGACCGGGACGGGTTCGTCCTCGGCGAGGGCGGCGCGGTCCTCGTGCTCGAAGAGATGGAACACGCCCGCGCCCGCGGTGCGACCGTCTACTGCGAGATCGGCGGCTACGCCACCTTCGGCAACGCCCACCACATGACCGGGCTGACCGCCGAGGGCCTGGAGATGGCCAGGGCCATCGAGACCGCCCTGGCCCAGGCCCGGGTCGGGGCCGAGGAGATCGACTACGTCAACGCGCACGGCTCCGGCACCAAGCAGAACGACCGCCACGAAACGGCGGCGGTCAAACGGGTCCTGGGCGACCACGCGTACAAGACGCCGATGACCTCCATCAAATCCATGGTGGGCCACTCCCTCGGCGCCATCGGCGCGATCGAACTCGCCGCCTGCGTCCTCGCGATGAACCACCAGGTGGTCCCGCCGACCGCCAACTACGAGACGCCCGACCCCGAGTGCGACCTGGACTACGTCCCCCGCACCGCCCGCGCCCGCACCCTGCGCAACGTCCTGTCCGTCGGCAGCGGCTTCGGCGGATTCCAGTCCGCCGTCGTCATGTCCCGGCCGAAGGAAGAGGTGTCATGACCCGCAGCCGTACGGTCATCACGGGCATCGGGGTCGTCGCGCCCAACGGCATCGGCGCCGATGCCTTCTGGAAGGCGACCCAGTCCGGCACCAGCGTGCTGGACCGGGTCACCAGGGCCGGGTGCGAGCACCTGCCGCTGCGCGTGGCCGGCGAGGTCCGGGGCTTCGACCCCGGCACCCTCGTCGAGGACCGCTTCCTCGTCCAGACCGACCGCTTCACCCACCACGCGCTCGCCGCGGCCGACCTCGCCCTGGAGGACGCCCGGCTCGGCCGCGCCGACTACGAGGGCGACCCCTTCTCCATCGGGGTCGTCACCGCGGCCGGCTCCGGCGGCGGCGAGTTCGGACAGCGCGAACTGCAGCACCTCTGGGAGCAGGGGCCGCGCTACGTGGGCCCGTACCAGTCCATCGCCTGGTTCTACGCCGCGAGCACCGGCCAGATCTCCATCCGGCGGGGCCTCAAGGGCCCCTGCGGGGTCGTGGCCAGCGACGAGGCGGGCGGACTGGACGCCTTCGCCCACGCCGCCCGGGCCATCCGTCAGGGCAGCCGGGCCATGCTGGTCGGAGCCACCGAGGCACCGCTCGCGCCGTACTCCATCGTCTGCCAGCTGCAGTACGAGGGACTGAGCACCGGGGACGACCCCGAGCGGGCCTACCGGCCGTTCACCGCCAAGGCCTGCGGGTACGTCCCCGCAGAGGGCGGTGCGATGTTCGTCGTCGAGGACGAGGAGGCCGCCCGGCGCCGCGGAGCCACCGCACGCGCCGTGCTCGCCGGCCACGCCGCGACCTTCACCGGCACCCTGCGGCCGGAGGAGTCCGGCGAGGGCCTCGCCCACGCGATCCGCGGGGCGCTGCGCGAGGCCGGCTGCGCCCCCGAGGAGATCGACGTCGTCTTCGCCGACGCGCTCGGCACCCCGCAGGCCGACGCCGCCGAGGCCGCGGCCATCACCGCCGCCCTCGGCGGACACGGACGCAAGGTGCCGGTCACGGCGCCCAAGTCCGGTACGGGAAGGGCCTACTGCGCGGCGCCCGCCCTCGACACGGCCGCCGCGGCCCTGGCGCTGGAGCACGGCGTGGTCCCGCCGACCCCGAACGTCTTCGACGTGTGCCACGACCTCGACGTGGTGACCGGCAGCGCCCGCCCCGCGCAGCTGCGCACCGCGCTCGTGCTCAGCCGGGGCCGGATGGGCTCGAACTCCGCGCTCGTCCTCCGCAAGGGTCCCTCGGCGTCCCAGTGATCCGGAGGGACTCGTGCAGTCCCCTTCCAGGAAGAGAGAAAGCGACCATGTCCGACCGACTGACCCTGGAGGAGCTGGCGGCCCTGATGAAGACCGCCGGCATCACCGTCGACCCCTCCGAGATGGCGAACCGTCCGGATTCCGCCTTCGACGACTTCGGCCTCGACTCGCTGGGCCTGCTCGGCATCGTCGGCGAGCTGGAGAACCGGCGCGGACGGGCGCTGCCCACGGACGCCGACCGCTGCAAGACCCCCGGGGAATTCCTCGACCTCGTCAACAACAGCCTGATGACTGGAGCATGAGATGGCAGGACACACCGAGAACGAGATCCACGTCGACGCGCCCGTCGACCTCGTGTGGGAGGTGACCAACGACCTTCCGAACTGGCCGAAGCTGTTCAGCGAGTACGCCTCCCTCGACATCCTCGAACAGGAGGGGGACACCACCCGCTTCCGGCTCACCATGCACCCCGACGAGAACGGCACGGTGTGGAGCTGGGTCTCGGAGCGGACCGTCGACCGCAAGGGCCTCCAGGTCAAGGCGCGGCGCGTGGAGACCGGCCCGTTCGCCCACATGGACATCCACTGGCAGTACTCCGAAGTCCCGGGCGGCGGCACGCGGATGAAGTGGACCCAGGACTTCGCGATGAAGCCGACGGCCCCGGTCGACGACGCGTGGATGACCGACAACATCAACAAGAACTCCAAGATCCAGATGGCGCTGATCCGCGACAAGATCGAGCAGCGAGAGCGCGAGAGCCGCGACGCCGTCAGCAGCCGCCGGTAGGAACGAGCAGGAACGAAAGGCGCACACCCGGATGCACAGCAAGCACCGCGCTCTCATCGTCGCCCGCATGGCGCCGGGGTCGGCCCCCGACATCGCCGGGCTGTTCGCGGACTCGGACGCCGGTGAACTCCCGCACCTCGTCGGGGTCACCCACCGCAGCCTGTTCCAGTTCGGCGACGTGTACCTCCACCTGATCGAGTCGGACCGGCCCCCCGGCCCGGCCATCGCGAAGGTCACCGAACACCCCGAGTTCCGGCAGCTCAGCGACCGGCTCACCGCGTACGTCAGTGCGCACGACCCGGAGACCTGGCGCAGTCCGAAGGACGCGATGGCCCACGAGTTCTACCGCTGGGAGAACCCCCGCGCCACGTGACCCGGCGGCCCGGACGGGACCCGCACACCCGCGTGTGCGGGTCCCGCCGCGCGTGCCCCACCGCCCCGCAGCAAGACCGGAAGACCAGGAGACGGCGATGACCCCGAACGGCAGCGGCAACGACCACGGCAGGGACCACTTCCCGGCGGATCCCGCCCGTCCGCACGACGGTGACCACGGCCGGGGCTCGCTGCGCGTGCTCGTCCTGTCCGGGTCCTCCCGCGCCGGCTCGGTCAACGCGCGCCTCGCGGCGCTCGTGGCCGCCCGGATCGGCCGGACCGGGGCGGTCGCCGAACCCGCCACGCTCGGCGACTTCCCCATGCCGCCCTACGACGGCGACGCGGAGGCCGACGAGGGGCTGCCGCCGGGCGCGCTGGCCCTTTGCGCGCGGATCGAGGCCGCGCAGGCGCTGGTCATCGCCTCCCCGGAGTACAACGCCTCCGTGCCGGGCGTACTGAAGAACGCCATCGACTGGGTCTCCCGCTACCGCCCGCAGCCCTTCAAGGACAAGCAGGCCCTGCTGGTGTCGGCCTCGCCCTCGATGGTCGGCGGCAACCGCGGGCTGTGGGCCCTGCGGGTACCGCTGGAGCACCTCGGCGCCCGCGTGTACCCCGACATGTTCAGCCTCGCGGGTGCCCACCACGCCTTCGAGGACGACGGCTCCCTCGCCGACCTGGGGCTCGCCGAGCGGCTCGGCGCCACCATCGACTCCTTCCTCGACCTCGTCGAGGCGGACACCCGCTACCTGTGCCTCCAGCGCCGCTGGTACGAGTTCCTCGGCGACCGCACGGACGCCCCGGTGACCTCGAGGGCCCAGGATTGATCTTCGTGCAGCGGCCGGTGAGCTATGTTTGAGCGCGAGTGTGGTGAGAAGGAGGCCCTCCCGTGTCATCGGGGCAGCAGGCACGCGCGCAGGCGGCGGCGATCAAGCCGAGCGGCCGTTCGTCCGAGGAGGTCCGCCCCCCGGCCGACCGGGTCCTCGCGCTCTTCGACGGCCGCAGGCTGTCCCCGGGCCAGCGCCGCATCGCGCAGTACCTGATCGACCACCTCACCGAGGCCGCGTTCCTCTCCATCACCGAGCTCGCCGAACGGGTGGGGGTCAGCCAGCCGTCGGTGACCCGCTTCGCGGTCTCCCTCGGCTTCAGCGGCTACCCGGCCCTGCGCGACGTGCTCCAGCCGATCGCGCTGAGCGCGGTCGCGGGGGCCCCCGACCTCCGCGAGCAGATCCGCCGCAACGAGCTGCAGGCGGCCGTCGACGCCGAGATCGACAACCTGGAGAACGTGCGCCGGCTGCTCGCCGACACCAACCAGGTGCTCGACATCGGCCGCGATCTGGCGGCCTCGGTGCCCCTGACCGTCCTCGGCCTGAGGATCTCCGTCTCCCTGGCGGAGTACTTCGCGTACGCGGCCCGGCGCATCCACCCCGACGTACGCCTGGTGACCCGCGGCGGCAGCGTCGCCTTCGACGCCCTGCTCCAGTCCAGGGAGGCCGGCGGGACGTGGGTGCTGGCCTTCGCCATGCCCCGGCACGCCAAGGAGACCCTGGCGGCCCTCCGGTCCGCCCGCAGCACGGGGCTGCGCGTCGTGCTGATCACGGACCCCACGGTGGGGCCGATGGTGGACGAGGCGGACGTGGTGCTCACCGCAGGCACCGGCTCGCGCCTGGTGTTCGACTCCTATGCGGCCCCGGGAATGCTCTCGGCGGCCCTCCTGCAGTCGATGGCGGACGCCGATCCCGAGCGCACCCAGGCCCGGCTCGAGCAGTACGAGCACGCGGCGGAGCAGCACCACTTCTTTCTGTAGGGCCGTCGCCGGTCTGCCGGAACCCCGCATTCAGCCCGTCCGAAACGGCTTGGACCTGGACATATTCATGTCTGGCGGTGCATGAAATTTTTCATACTCTTGCTTACTCGACGGTATATATGTTTACTGACGACGGCGCTCCGGATCTACCACGATGCCAAGGAGGACTCTCCCCAGGTCCTCCTGAACGGGCAGCCGGCACGACGAACCTCCTCACGTCGGGCCGGGTGCCGAGTCCAGGCTTTCGGATCCCGCAGAGCGCCCATGGCGGCCTCGGTCAACCCCTGGACCGAGGCCGCCCCCAAGCAACGTCTCGATCAGAGTTCGACACCACTCGGAAGTGACGAGAATGCCCCAGACCGCGACCCTCACGCGCAGCCCGGACTGGCCCATGCAGGTCAAGGCCCCCGGGACCCACGACTGGGAACGCAGCGCCACGCGCTGGCTGCGCGACCTGCTCCCCGCCCGCTACGGCAGCTATCTGACCCTGACCCGCCATCACGCGCTCCTGGCCCGGCACGTACAGCTCCAGTTGCAGCACGAGATGCGCGCGGTGCGCGTGGCCATGCAGACGAGCAGGGCCGAACTGCCGATGATGGGCATGGCCGAGTCGGTCATAGAGAACACGATCCGGATGTACGCCGTGGAGCTCGAGCAGCTGGGCCGCCTCGCCCGCGGTGCCCGGCTCGTCAGCGACGCGCTCCTCGTCGGAACCCCTGCCCAGCGCAGGCGCTGAGACCGGTCCCCCCGCCCCGCGCCCGGTCATGGGGCATTTCGGGCGGGGCGGGGAGACCAGCGGCCGGGCGGAGGGCCGCTACGGCTTCGGCAGCGTGCAGCCGGGGCGGTTCAGGTCGATCACGTTCTTCGGGCCTATGCAGGGGACGATGATGTACGTCTCCTGGGCGTAGTTGATGCCCTGGCGGACCGTCACGTTGCCGTTCTGGTCCACCTCGCACGGGTTGTTCACGGTGCAGCTCGCGCCGTCCTCGTTGCCCGTGTTGTTGACGGCGACGACCTTGCCCGTCGTCCTGTCGATCACCGGGGAGCCGGACGTGCCGCCGATGGTGTTGCAGGACGAGGTGTAGCGGACCGAGTCCTTCCAGGTCCAGTCGCCCTCCTTGAGGCGGTAGACGAAGCCGTCGACGTCGCAGTTGTAGATCCGCTTCCAGTACCCGGACACCACGCTGATCGGCGAACCCTGCACCGGGTGCGCGTCGTTCAGGGTGAGCGGGCTGATGCCGTACTGGCTCTGGATCTGGGCGTACGTCTTGGTCAGCTGGTAGATCGAGATGTCCGTGTCGGTCATCGTCGCGTACGAGATCTTGCTCGCGCGGAGCGTGGCGACCTTGGAGCCGGCCGAGTTGAGCAGCGAGAAGGAGCGGCTGGAACGCTGGTCCTTGACGACCTCGCCGGCCGCGGGGAAGCCGGTCTCCAGGCAGTGCCCGTTGGACAGGACGAGCGCGGGGTCGTTCGGCTGAGAGCCGGGGGCGCGGACGACGGAGCCGGAACAGTTGCTGAGCGCGACGGTGCCCGCGAAGTCGACCGCGACGGCGGTCTCCCCGGGTGCGGCCACGGCCGGTGCGGCGGCGGCTCCGATCAGGAGCAGGGTGAGTGACGCGCCGACGAGAGGCTTCTTCATGTGGGGGTTCCCCTCTGAGGACAAGAACGCGACCGAAGATCCTTCGGTTGTCATGCGCATTGTTGAGATCCCCGGCCCAACCCGCAAGACCGCGTGGTGAGTTGGACGCCCGGGGCGGGGGAGGGCCCCGGGGTGCTGCCGGAGCCCGGAGATCTCGTCCCCGCAGGGGTGTTCCGTAGCGGACGCCTCGCCTCCTACGGTCTGTGCAGCACAGTCCCGGATCAGGAGGCAGCGTGAAGCGCGAGATCGACATCGAGCAGCTCGTGACGGCGATGAAGAGCGTCGACGAGGCGGGCCGGCTCTTCGAGGAGGCGCTCGCCGTGTACGAGGCGCGAGGTCTCCAGCGCACCGGCGACGACTTCAAGGTGGCGGGCGGCTCCGTCCAGACCCTCCAGGGCGCGGAGGAGATGGCCCGCGGCGCCCGCAAGTTCCTCGCCGACCTCGCGCTGGTCGCCGGCTACGCGAGCGCGGGCTTCGAGGACCGGGTGGCCGGACGGTACGAGACGGCGTGCAAGGGCTTCAGCGCCCTGTCGGGCGGCGCGGCCCGGATGGCCCGCCCGCTGCTCGACCCGACGGTGAGCGGGCTGCGGCTGCTGCAGTCGGTGGACCTCTTCGAGGCGTCCTTCGGGGAGGAGGTCGAGCAGGTGCTGCAGGCGGAGAAGGCGACGTACCCCGACCCCTCGATGTTCCGCGTGACGGCCCAGCGGGCGGCCTCCACCCCCGTGGGCGGCCGCCCCTGAGCCTGCGCGGCGAGCGGTGGTCCGCCGGGACCCGGTCCGGGATCCCGACGGGCCCGCTCAGCCCGCCGGGCCGTTCAGCCCGCCGGGACCCGGGCCCCGGCGGTGGTTCCGGGCGCGGGGACGCCGTGTTCCGCGGCGCGGCTGACGTGCTCCCACGCGGCCCAGGTGAACACGCGCTTGCGCGCGATGTCGAAGGCCAGGTCGTAGGCCGTGCCGCCCAGCAGCAGGCGCAGCGGCGGATCGTCGCTGTCGACGAGGTGGAGCAGCGCCTCCGCGGCGAGCTTCGGGTCGCTGTCGACCGACCCCTCGGCGAACTGCTCCTCCAGCTCGGCCCGCAGCGGAGCGTAGGCGTCCAGCGGGCTCGTGCCGTGCATGGCCGTGTAGAGGCCGGTCCAGTAGCCGCCGGGCTGGAGGATGCTGACCTTCACCCCGAAGCCGGCCGCCTCCCTCGCGAGTGCCTCGCTCATCCCCTCCAGGGCGAACTTGCTCGCGCTGTAGAGACCGGTGGCGGGGAAGCCGCCCAGGGCGGCGATGCTGGACGTCTGCACGACGTGGCCGGAGCCCTGGGCGCGCAGGGTGGGCATCACCGCCTGGGCCACCCAGAGGGCACCGAAGAAGTTGACCTCCATCTGGGCCCGGGCTTCCGCTTCGGTGAACTCCTCGACCATCCCCATCGACAGCGCGCCGGCGTTGTTGAGGACGATGTCGAGCCGCCCGAAGTGCCCCACCGCCTCGGCGACGGCCGCGAACACCGCGTCGCGGTCGGTCACGTCCAGGGCGAGGGGCAGTACCCGCCCCGGATGCGCGGCCGCCATCTCCTCGAGGGGTCCGGCCGTACGGGAGGCGATCGCCACGCGGTCGCCGACGGACAGTGCCGCGTCCGCGAAGGCGCGGCCGAGCCCCCGTCCGGCGCCCGTGACGAACCAGACCCGGTCGGGGCTTCCGTCCGAGGTGTACATGGTGGGGTTCCTGCCTTCGGTGTGGTGGGGATGGGGTCCGTCAGAAATTGATCATGTGTCCGGCGAGTCCGTGCACGGCCTCCTTGACCGCTTCGCCCAAGGTCGGGTGGGCGTGCACGTTGCGGGCGACCTCGTGCACGGTCAGGTCCCACTGCTGGGCCAGGGTCAGTTCGGGCAGCAGCTCGGTGACGTCCGGCCCGATCAGATGGGCGCCGATGATCTCGCCGTGGGTGGCGTCGCCGATCAGCTTCACGAAGCCTGCCGTGTCGCCCAGGCCGTGCGCCTTCCCGTTGGCGGTGAACGGGAACTTCGCGACCGCGACGTCGAACCCCTTCTCCCTCGCCTGCGCCTCGGTCCAGCCGAAGCTGGCGATCTGCGGCTGGCAGTAGGTGGCCCGCGGAATCATCGGGTAGTCCAGCTCCATCGTCTCGGCGTCCGCGATCGTCTCGGCGGCGACGACGCCCATGGCCTCGGCGGTGTGCGCCAGCATCAGCTTGGCCGTGACGTCGCCGATGGCGTACAGGTGCGGCACCGAGGTGCGGCAGCGGCCGTCGACGTCGATCGCGCCGCGCTCGGTCAGCCGTACGCCCGTGGCCTCCAGCCCGTAGCCCGTGACGTTCGGCGCGAAGCCGATCGCCTGCAGCACCTTGTCGGCCTCCAGGACCTTCTGGGCGCCGTCCTTCCCGGTGACCGTCACGCGCACCTGCGGGCCCGACTCGTCGATCGACTCGACCCTGGTCGAGGTGAGCACGTCGATGCCGAGCTTGCGGTAGCGCTTGGCCAGTTCGGCCGACACGTCGGCGTCCTCCAGCGGGGCGATCCGGTCGAGGAACTCGACGACGGTGACCTTCACCCCGTAGTTGTGCAGGACGTACGCGAACTCGATGCCGATGGCGCCGGCGCCCGCGATCACGATCGACTGCGGGACACCGTCGCTGAGGATCTGCTCCTCGTACGTGACCACCCGCTCGCTGCGCCGGGTGCCCGGCAGCAGCCGCGGCGTGGCGCCGGTCGCGATGATGCAGTGGTCGAAGGAGATGGTGCAGATGGTGCCGTCCGACTGGGTGACCTCGAGGGTGTTCGCGTCCAGGAAGGTGCCCCGGCCGTCGAACTCCGCGATCCCGTTCTTCTTCATCAGGTAGTGGACGCCCTTGACCCGGCCGTCGGCCACCTGGCGGCTGCGCCGGAACGCCGCGCCGTAGTCGAACGACACCCGGCCCTCCACCTCGATGCCGAAGGTCTCGGCCTCGTGCGTGAACAGGTGCGCCAGCTCGGCGTTGCGCAGCAGCGCCTTGGTGGGGATGCAGCCGACGTTGAGGCAGACGCCGCCCCAGTACTTCTCCTCCACGACCGCCACCCGCCGGCCCAGCTGGGCCGCGCGGATGGCGGCGACGTAACCGCCGGGCCCCGCACCGAGGACGACGACGTCGAAGCGCTTGCACATAAGGATTTCCTCGAGGGTTGTGAAGGGAGGGGAATCAGGTGGAGGTCCTGCGGTTCCGCCCGGCCGTCAGGGCAGGTCCGGCGTGGCCGACACGGGGGCACCGGCGGTCCAGCGGTCCAGTGCCGTGCACGAGTGCCGCCACCGGTGCTCGTACGCCTGACGGGCGGGCGCCGGGTACGAGGCCAGTACGAGCGCGACCGTCCGCTCGTCGGCGCCGTCCAGGAGCCACGGCAGCAGCTGCGGTGCGTACGGCCCGACCCGCACGGCGTGCACCTGCCGGAAGTGTGCCCACAGGTCCGCGCCCAGGGCGGACTGGACCAGCGGGAACACGGTGTCCTCCTCGTGGTCGAGGTGCCCGACGAGGCCGGACAGCAGGGATTCGGCGAGCTCGCCGAAGAGGTCGAGTCCGATGCCGGGGGCGGTCAGCGCCCCGTTGATGGCCCCGACGAGGGAGGCGATCGCGGCGTGCTCGGCCTCCCTCGCCTCCAGCCGCGCCAGATCGAACGGGCGGCCCGCAAGGGCCTGGCGCAGCGGCGGCCACAGCGCGTCGTCCTCGGCCGACTGGTGGGCGGACAGGGCCCGCCTGAACATCTCCCAGTCGGCGCCCACGCGCAGGATGTACCGGGGATCCGAGTCGAACCGGGCGGTGGCCCGGGCGATGTGGGTCAGTTCCCGTCGCAGTTTGTTGTGCGTCGCGTACATCACCGTCATGTCGAGCCTGTCGCTCACGGCTGTCCCTCTCCTCCCGCGGGTGGGCGGCTGCGCATGATCGATTCCTCCAGGGAATGAGGGGGGAGCGGGGCGTGCGGAAGCAGCGCCCGGCCTTCGGGCGGGGCACTCGCCGACCCCCCTACCCTCCGCCGAGGTGACCTCGCGATCAACGTAGAATCGGTGAGTTGATCGATAACCTTGCGGTTATCGCGGTACGGGGGCGGCGATGGAACTGAGGGACATAGAGATCTTCTTGACCCTGGCCGAGGAATTGCATTTCGGCCGCACGGCCGAACGGCTGAGGGTCTCCCCGCCGCGGGTCAGCCAGGCGATCAAGAAGCAGGAGCGGCGGATCGGCGCCGCCCTGTTCGACCGGACCAGCCGGGCGGTGACGCTCACCCCCGTCGGCAAGGTCCTGCGTGCCGAGCTGCAGCAGGCGTACGACCTGATCCAGGGCGGGCTCGCCCGGGCGAGCGAGGCCGCACTGGGCGTGCGCGGGACGCTCCGGCTCGGGGTCATGGGCGTGCTGGGCCAGGAACTGCGTCCTCTGATCGAGGCTTTCCGGGCCGGGTATCCCCAATGCGACGTGGAAGCCGTGGAAATCCTCTTCAGCGAGCCGTTCACGCCGCTGCGCACCGGCAGGACCGATCTGCAGCTGTTGTGGCGGCCCGTCCACGAGCCGGACCTGAGCGTCAGCCCGACCCTGCTGACCGAGGACCGGGTGCTCGCGGTCTCCACGGACTCACCGCTGGTGGAGCGGGGGACCGTGTCCATGGAGGACCTCGGCGACCTGCGCGTCCTCGACCCGGGCCCCGAGCCGCCCGCGTACTGGTTCGAGACCATGCTGCCCGCCCACACGCCGCTCGGACGCCGCATCGAGCGGGGGCCGGTCGGACGTACCTTCCACGAGGTCCTCGCCCTGGTGGCGGCCGGGCAGATCGCCTGCCCGGTCAACGCCCACGTCCGGCGGTACTACACCCCGCCCGGCATCGCCTTCCTGCCGATCCACGACGCCCCGGTCACGGAGTGGGCGCTGGTCTGGCCCACCGCGGACGAGAGCGCCCTGCTGCAGGCGTTCATCCGGACGGCGCAGGACTTCCCGGCGCGGCACATCACCTGAGCCGCCGGCCGGGCCCGTCACCGCAAGCTCCCGGGATGCCGGGCCGGGCCGGCGGGGCGAGGGTGGGGGTATGCACCATGCACCCGTCGTCGTGCACCGCGTCTTCCCCTCGGGAGGGCGCCGGGTGACGCTGCGCACCGGGAGCGGCGAGCAGTCCCTGGGGCTGGCCCGCTCGGACGAGGACGTCATCGAGTTCCTCCGGCTGGCCGGCCTGCCCGATCCCGACGAGGCGGTCTTCGGCGACACCGCCCTGGTCGAGTGGGACTCGGACGCACCCCACGTGTACGCGGCGGACCCGCCGACCGACGACCTCCCGTGACCGGGGCACCGGTGCGGCCGCGTCACGGCGAGGGCCCGGCCACCGCGGCCGGCCGGTAGTCGAGGACGACCGCTCCCGAGTCGAAGGTGGTCGTACCGGCGAGGGTCCAGGTCGTGCGGTCGCCGCTGTCGGGGAACAGGCGGCGCCCGCCGCCCACGACGACGGGGTGGAGGAACAGCTTGAGCTCGTCGATGAGGCCGTGCCCGAGCAGGTGGTTGACGAGCCGGCCGCTGCCGTAGATCAGCAGGTCCCGGCCGGGCTCCCGCTTGAGCCCGGCCACCTCCTCGGCCACGTTCCCCTTGAGGACCGCGGCGTTCCACTGCGGGTTCTGCAAGGTCGTCGACGCGACGTACTTGGGCATGTGGTTCATCCTGGCCGCGCCCTCGTCGGCGTCCCCCATCGTGGGCCACGCCTTCGACATCCCTTCGAAGGTCTTCCGGCCCAGCACGAGCGCACGGCTGCGGGCCAGCTGGCCCGCCTGGAACTTGCCGTGGTCGTCGTTCCAGAACGGCGCCGTCCACGAGGGCTCCTCCACGACGCCGTCCATCGACAGGTAGATCACCGCCACCAGCTTGCTCATGCCATGCCTCCGGAAAGGGGTTAGGTCGGTGTCGGCGAAAAGCCGCTTCCGCCGAACACCCGTGAATACCTTGCTGGTTGGTTTTCACTCCATCAAGACGCGATCATGGAACGGGCCCTTTAGGCAGACTCAACGACGGGAGCGTCACATGCTGGAACGGTTCGAGCTGGAGACGCTCTTCGCCCTCGCCGACGAACTGCACTTCGGCCGTGCGGCGGCCCGGCTGCACGTCAGCACCGGCCGGGTCAGCCAGACGCTCAAGCAGATGGAGCGCCGGATCGGGACCCCCCTCTTCACCAGGACCAGCCGCACGGTCTGCATAACCCCCGCGGGACAGCAGCTCCACGACGACCTGCGGCCCGCCTACGACCAGCTGAGGGCCGGCCTCGAGAAGGCCATGGCCGCCTCGGGCACGGTCAGCGGCACCCTGCGCGTCGGCTACACCACCCTGTGGTGCGGAGACCTCGTCGTCAGGGCCGCGGACCTCTTCCGCATGCGCCACCCCGATGTCGAGGTCCACATCCAGGAAGTCCTCATCCACAACCCCATCGGCGCCCTGCGCGCGGGCGAACTCGACCTGCAGCTCTCCGAGTTCCCCATCATCGAGCCGGACATCACCACGGGCCGCGTCGTCCTCAACGAACCCCGCGCCCTCCTCGTCCCCGCAGACCACCCGCTCGCCCGGCAGGAGACCGTGTCCCTGGAGGACTACGCCCTGGCCCCGCTCATCACCGTGGAAGGGGACGTCCCGGACTACTGGCTGGAGGCGCACTTCCCCTCGCGCACGCCCTCCGGCAAGCCGGTCCCGCGCGGCCGCGCCGTCACCTACTGGCAGGAAGTCCTCCCGGACGTCAGCGCGGGCAAGGGCGTCACCACCGTCTGCGCGCGTGCCGTCCACCACCACATGCACCCCGGAGTCGCCTTCGTCCCCTTCCGGGACGCGCCGCCCATCCGGTACGGGCTGATGTGGCCCACCGGCAGTGAATCCGCCCGCGCCCAGCTGTTCATGGACACGATCGTCGAAGTGGCCGACGCGGCACGCGCCGCCCACTGACCGGCAGGCCGGGCCCTGGACTCCGGGCATGGATGCGATCGTACGTTCGTTCCGCTCCGCCGCGGTGCCGCTCGCAACGGGCCGCGGTGTCTGAGCGCCAGTGGGAGGACCTGTGCCGCGGCCGGGGCGCCCGGGACTACTCGGCGGCGACGGCGCGCAGGATGTCCAGGCGGGCCGCGCGGCGGGCCGGGCGCCAGCCCGCGAGCACGCCGGACGCCACGCCCACCGCCGCGACCACGGCCAGCTGCAGCGGCGGTACGGCGAACGAGAACGCGCTGTCGCCCGTCCCGTCCGAGGCCTTCACCAGGACCCACCCCAGGAGTGACCCGAGGCCCAGGCCTCCCGCCGTGCCGAAGGCGGCGACCAGCACCGACTCCCAGCGGACCACGGCCCGCAGCTGGGCCCGGCTCTGGCCGACCGCCCGCAGCAGCCCCAGTTCGCGGGTGCGTTCGTGCACGGCGAGCGTCAGCGTGTTGGCGATGCCCAGCAGGGCGATCAGCACGGCGAGGGCGAGCAGCGCGTAGACCAGGGTCAGCATCATGTCGATGCCGGCCGCCGAGGACTGCGCGTACTCCTCCCGCGTCCGGACCTCCGGGCCGCCGAACCGCTCGGCCGTCCGCTCGACCGCCGCCACCCCCTCCGCGAGCGGCACCCCCTTCTTGAAGGACACGCTCACCAGCGTGTCCGAGTCCTGTGCCCGGTGCGGGGCCCAGGCCGCGCGGGTGATGACGTAGTCGCCCGCGAGATCCGCGTTCGCGTAGACCGCGCGGACGGTGAAGGTCTGCTTCCGCCCGTCGGCGAAAGCGAGTTCGACCGGGCTGCCGGGCCGCCACCCGTACCGGCCGGCCTCCTTCCCGGCCACGGCGATCCCGTCCGTCCCGAGCGCGTCCAGCCGTCCGTCCACGCGGCCCAGGTCCAGGCCGACCGCCAGGGCGGCCGGGTCGGTGACGGTCAGCGCCCGCCCGGATCCGTCGACCTCCGCGACCCCCTTGCCCAGGCCGACCGCACTCGCCACCTCGGGGAGCGCTGCGACGGCCGGGGCCAGACCGGGGCTGAGGCCGCTGCCGCCCGCACCGAACGCGGGCGCGCTGACGGCGACGTCACCGGCGAAGGAACGCGACACCGTACGGTCCATGGTGGCCTTGAGGGAGGCGCCGAACACGGTGAACAGCGAGACGACGGCGACGCCGATCATCAGCGCGGTCGCGGTCGACGCGGTCCGCCGCGGACTGCGCAGCGCGCTCCGCCCGGCGAGCACCCCGGTCACCCCGCGGAGCCGTTCCAGCGGGCGCGCGAGGAACCGTACGGCGTACGAGGACACGACCGGGCCCAGCACGACGAACGAGGCCGTGGCCAGGACCACACCCGCCCCGGACAGCCACAGCGACGGCACCGCCAGCGCCCCGCCCGCCAGGGTCAGGGCGGCGGCCGCACCCAGGGCGGCGCCGACGGCCGTCCTGGAGCGCGAGGTGCCCGCACGGTCCACGGAACTCTCGCGCAGGGCCGCCAGCGGCGCCGCACGACCGGCCCGCAGCGCGGGCAGCAGGGCGGAGCCGAGGCAGACGGCCACGCCCACGGCCAGGGGCAGCAGCATCGACAGGCCACTGACCACCAAGTCCCCCTCGGGGAACGCGAACCCGACGGCCGGGAACAGGGCCTGCAGTCCCGCGGCGATCCCGATGCCGCCCAGCAGCCCCGCCGCGGAGGCGAGGACGGCGACGACGGCCGCCTCGGCCAGCGTGCCGGCGAAGACCTGCCGGCGCGAGGCACCCAGGGCGCGCAACAGGGCGTTCTCGCGGGTGCGCTGGGCGACGACGATCGCGAACGTGTTGTGGATGCTGAAGGTGGCGACGAGCAGGGCGATGCCGGAGAAGACGAGCAGCAGGGTCGTGAACAGGGACAGGAACCGTCCGGAGACCATGTCGCTGTTCTCGTCGGCGGATTGCCGACCGGTGATCGCCTCGACGCCCTGCGGCAGCACCGGGGCCAGGGCCTCCACCAGCTCCCGCTGACCGGTGCCGGGGCCCGCCCGCACGTGGATGGCGGCCGCCTGACCCGGGCCGGACGTCAGGTACTTCGCCGCGTCCGCCTCGGTCATGCCCGTGTACGTGACCTGCCCCATGCCGTCCGCGCCGCCGAAGGTGGCCAGGCCGACGAGTGTCACCCGGACCGGGTCGGGGGTGCGCAGGACGGTCGTGTCGCCGAGCTCCAGCCCGCCCTCGAGGGCCGCGCCCCGGTTGACGACCACTTCGCCGGAGCGCTCGGGTGCGCGGCCCTCCGCGAGCCGGTACGGGTTGAGTGCGGGGTCCGTGATCCAGTTGCCGGCCAGGGTGGGCGGACCCTGGCCGCCGACCGGTTCGCCGTTCGCGCCGAGCAGTTGCCCCGCGCCCTCGATGGAGGCGGCCGCGCCGGCCACGCCCGGGGTGCGGCGGATCCTTTCCACGAGCTCGGTGGGCACGGGCTGCCGGCTGCCCTGGGCGGCGCCCGGGAGGGTGACGACGCGGGAGCTGCGCACGACCGCGTCGCTGCCGCTCGAGGCGCTCGCGAACATGGTGTCGAAGCTCGTGCGGAGGGTGTCGCCCATGACGAGCGTCCCGGCGAGGAACGCGACGCCGATCAGCACCGCCGAGAAGGTCCCGGCGAAGCGCCGCCCGTGCGCGCGCAGCGAGGCGGAGGACAGCCTCCAGAGGGTGCCGGCCGCACTCATGACCCCGCCCCCTCGACGGCACGCAGGCTTCGGGTGTCGAAGGCCTTGAGCCGGTCCAGGACCCGGTCGGCGGTCGGGGCCTCCATCCGGTCCACCAGCCGCCCGTCCGCGAGGAACACGACCTCGTCGGCGTGGGCGGCGGCCACCGGATCGTGGGTGACCATGACGACCGTACGTCCCATCTCGCGCACCGCGCGGCCCAGCAGCCCGAGCACCTCCTCGCCCGCACGGGAGTCGAGGTTGCCGGTCGGCTCGTCCGCGAAGACCACCTCGGGGCTGCCGGCCAGGGCGCGGGCGACCGCGACGCGCTGCTGCTGTCCGCCCGACAGCTCGGCGGGACGGTGGTGCAGCCGGTCGCGCAGGCCCACGACGTCGATGAGGGCGTCCAGCCAGGCGGCGTCCGCGCGGGTGCCGGCGAGGTCCTGAGGGAGCGTGATGTTCTCGGCGACCGTCAGGGTGGGCACCAGGTTGAAGGCCTGGAAGACGAACCCCACGCGCTCGCGGCGCAGCAGGGTGAGCCTGCGGTCGTCGAGGGCGCCCAGCTCCGTACCGCCGATCCAGGCGGACCCGGAGGTGAGGGTGTCGAGCCCGGCGGCGCAGTGCATCAGGGTGGACTTGCCCGATCCGGAGGGCCCCATGATCGCGGTGAACCGGCCGGCCGGGAAGCCGACGCTCACCCCGTCCAGGGCCCGCACCTCGGTGTCGCCCCGGCCGTAGACCTTCCGGGCGTCGACGACCCGGGCGGCGGGGTCCCCGCCGCCCGGGAGGGTGCTCGCGGTGCTCATGCGGCACCGTCCTTGAGGGAGCGGCCGAACTGCTCGTCCAGGACGGACAGCCGGCGCCAGTACTCGTCCTCGTCGATCTCACCGGAGGCGAAGCGGCGCCCCAGGACCGCGATCGGCGACTGCTCGCCGTACCCGGCCCCCCGGCCCTGCCAGGGCCCCCGGCGCCCCCGCCACACCGTGCGGCGCAGCACGGTGACGACGGTGACCACGACCGCCGCCCAGATCAGCGGGAAGAACAGGATCCACGGGCCGGGCCCATAGTAGGCAAGGGTGGTGAGGGTGTTCATGGCGGTTCAGCTCCTCGGGAGGCGTGGACTTCTCGTCTCCCTCCGAGCCTGGCTCCGGGAGGCACCCCGGGTCGTCGTCCACCCGGCTGCACCGCGGCTGCTCCCGCGGGAGTACGGCGCGGCGGGAGGAGTACCGCGACGGCGCCGCCGATCGGCACTTCCAGGTGACCGCCGACGGGCCCGAGGCCGTGATTGCGACGATGACCGGCTGGGCCCGTCAGGAGACCGAAGGCGGCGGCACCGGTCCGGATGCGGCGTGGGCTAGCCGAGCCAGCCGGGGCGCACCAGGCCCGATTCGTAGGCCAGTACGACCAGCTGCGCGCGGTCACGGGCGCCGAGTTTCACCATCGTCCGGCTGACGTGCGTCTTCGCGGTGAGCGGGCTGACCACCAGTCGGCGGGCGATCTCCTCGTTGGACAGGCCCAGGCCCACCAGCGCCATCACCTCCCGCTCCCGGTCGGTGAGCCGCTCCAGCCCGGCCGCCGCCGCGGGCTGCTTCGAGCGGGCCGCGAACTCGGAGATCAGCCTGCGCGTGACGCCGGGGGACAGCAGGGCGTCGCCGTCGACCACCGCACGGACCGCGCGCAGCAGTTCGGCCGGCTCGGTGTCCTTGACGAGGAAGCCCGAGGCACCGGAGCGGATGGCCTCGAAGACGTACTCGTCGAGCTCGAACGTGGTCAGCATGACCACCCGGACGCCGGCCAGCGACTCGTCCGCGGTGATCCCGCGGGTGGCGGCCAGCCCGTCCAGCACCGGCATCCTGATGTCCATGAGCACCACGTCCGGGCGCAGCTCCCGGACCAGACGCACGGCCTCGTCCCCGTCGGCGGCCTCGCCTGCCACCTCGATGTCCGGCTGGGCGTCGAGCAGCGCCCGGAACCCCGCCCGCACCAGCAGTTGGTCGTCGGCGAGCAGCACACGGATCACGGATCCTCCTGGATCGAAGCGGCCTTCAGCGGGAGCCGCGCCACCACCCGGAAACCGCCGTCCGGACGCGGACCGGCCTCGATGGTGCCACCCAGGGCCGCGGCCCGCTCGCGCATGCCGATCAGACCGTTGCCGCTGCCGCCCGCAGGATCCCCGGTCGGCGGGCCCTCGTCGTCCATGCGCAGCTCCAGCGCCCCCGGCTGCCAGCCGATGCGGACGCGGGCCGAACGCGAACCCGAGTGGCGCACCACATTGGTCAGCGCCTCCTGGAGGATGCGGAAGGCGGCCAGGTCCATGCCGGGGGCGAGTGGCCGCGGGGGGCCTTCGACCGCCACGTCGACGGTGAGCCCCGCTGCCGCGGCCTGTTCCACCAGCTCGGGCAGCCGGTCGAGACCGGGGGCCGGCGTGCGCGGGGCGTCCCCGGGGGCGCGCAGGGTGTCGAGGACCTGGCGCACCTCGCCGAGCGCCTCCTTGCTGGCCGTCTTGATGGTGGTCAGCGCCGTACGGGCCTGCTCGGGATCGGTGTCGAGGAGGGCCAGCCCGACCCCCGCCTGGACGTTGATGACCGAGATGCTGTGGGCGAGGACGTCGTGCAGCTCGCGGGCGATCCGCAGCCGCTCCTCGCCGACGCGGCGTTTCTCGGCGGCCGACCGCTCGGCCCGCTCGCGGGCCCACTGCTCGCGGCGCGCGCGGACCACTTCGGCCAGGGCGAGCATCGCCAGCACCCACGCGGTGATGCCCAGTTCCTGCGCCCAGGGCGCGGGCCCGTCCCCGGCGGGCGGGAGCCAGCGGTAGAGCCAGTGGGAGATGAGCAGGTGCCCGGCCCACAGCAGCCCGACCGCGCCCCAGGCGGCTCTCCGGCGACCTGCGACCACGGCGGCGAAGCAGGCCACGGCCAGGCTGATGAAGACCGGGCCGTAGGGATACCCGGCCCCGATGTAGACCAGGGTGACGGCGCAGACCCCGTACACGACGGCCACCGGATACCGGTGCCGCACGACGAGCAGGGCGGGCCCGAGGAGCAGCAGGAGCCGCCCGAACCAGTCCAGAGACACCCGCCCGGTCTGCGTACGCTCGGCCCAGCCGGAGCCGACCTGGGTGACGACGGCGACGAACAGCGCCGAGCGCCAGGCCGGGCTCCGCCCGGTCCGCTCCACCCATCGCCGCCAGGGAGGGCCCGGGCGCCCGTGCTGCTCGTCCATGGAGCCACGCTAGAGCGCACCCGCCGTCACCCGCGTCACCCCCGCGTAGCGTTTCCGGTGTACTCCCCAGGTAGTACGCCGCGGGGCGGTCCGGGGCCGCCCCGGAGCGGGTTTCTGCGGTCAGTTCTTGGAGGTGGTGCGCAGGGCGAGGGCCAAGCGCGCGGCATCGGGGAGGCCGGTGGGATCGGCGAGGCGGAGCACGCCGAAGGTGGTCGCACCGCTCCATGCGCAGATGGCCCGGTCTCCGTCCGGGCCCGTGGTGTATCCGCAGCTGAGCCCGCCGCAGTCCGGACCGGGGTCGAACTCCCTCACGTCGTGTGCCTTCGCACCGGCGAAGAAGTTCCGGAATTCCTGCGAGACGGAATCGCGTTCCTTCTCACCCCGCAGCTCGGGGTCCCATGCGGTGCTCCTCGCGAGGAAGAGGGCGTGCACCACTTCGTCCCCGTCCTTGTCGTAGTACCAGAACCGCCCGATGTCCGGCTTGCGTCGACCCGCCAGTACGGCGGCCTCGGCGCGCGCGGCGGCGTCACCGGTCAACAGCCGGTAGTCCCCGAGGCTTTCCGGCGCAGTGACCGGGCGCTCCCGGGCCGCGGGCGAGGCCGCCATGTCACCGGGGGCCGCCCCTTGCGGCGTCTGCGCAGCCCGTGGCTCCGGGGCGTAGTCGCTCGAACGGTGGGGGCGTCTAGGGTGGGCGGCGTGACGGTGGATGCGGGTGTGGGGCAGCGGGTGTTGTACGGGTGCATGGGGCTCGGCGGGAGCTGGGGGCCCGAGCCGTACGGTGCGGGGGACATCGAGGCTGCCGAGGCGGCGGTGGCCGCCGCGCTCGACAGCGGGATCACGGCCTTCGACCACGCGGACATCTACCGCGGCGGCAAGTCCGAAGCGGTGTTCGGCGAGGTGCTGGCCAGGACACCGGGGCTGCGCGCCCGCATCACCCTCCAGACCAAGTGCGGGATCCGGCTGCCCGACGGGGACCGGCCCGGGATGTACGACCTGCGCGCGCGGACGATCGTGCAGCGCGTGGAGGAGAGCCTGACCCGGCTGCGGACCGACTTCGTCGACGTGCTCCTGCTGCACCGCCCCGACCCGCTGGCCGACCCGGACGAGATCGCCTCGGCCCTCGCCTCCCTGCACCGGCAGGGCCTCGTACGGAACTTCGGCGTCTCCAACATGGGGGCCCCGCAGATCGCCCACCTCCAGGCCCGGCTCGACGTGCCGCTGGTGGCGAACCAGCTGGAGATGAGCCTGTACCAGCGCGACTGGGTCGAGGCCGGCGTGCTGGTCAACACCCCCGGCTTCGCGGGCAACGGCTTCCCCTTCGGGACGCTGGAGCACTGCCGTGACCACGGCATCCGCCTGCAGGCCTGGGGGGCACTGGCCAAGGGCCGGTACACCGGTCTCCAGGAGACCCCCGCCGAACGGGCCACCGCCGCGCTCCTCGCCGAGCTCGCCGAGCGCAAGGGCACGACCCCCGAGTCGGTGCTGCTGTGGTGGCTGACCCGGCACCCCGCCGCCGTCGCGCCGGTCGTCGGCACCACGCGCCCGGACCGGATCCGCGCCTGCCGCGACGCCGCGACGCGCGAACCGGACCTCACGCACGAGGAGTGGTACGAGCTCTGGACCGCGGCCCGCGGAGTCCGCCTGCCCTGACGCGGGCGTCCGGTACCCTCGCCGCGGACCCGGGTGCCGACCCCTTCGCGGAACCGGATCGGGCCGCGCCGGGGCAGATGCCTGCGGGCTTCGAGCCGGGAGGCTCCGCCTGTGTGCGGCCTTTGAATCCAAGGTGAATAGATGGTTCCACCCCGCTGAACATCTGTTACTGTGCCCGCGCTTGGTGTTCATCCATCAATCCGTCTCTCCTCGCACGCCCCGCGTCCGAGGGTGCTGCGAGGTGTCTCGTACGTGTACAGCACTCCGTTTTCCCCCATCGAGGCCAGATCCGCGCGCGAGCGCATGGGCCTGACGCCCGAACAGGTGGCGCAGTCCATGGCGGCCTGCGGCGTCCCCGTCCACCCCCAGCTCGTGGCGGCCTGGGAGTACGGCTCCCAGGTGCCGACGGACCAGCAGCTCTTCTCGCTGGCCGCCGTCCTGTGGTGCGACACGGCCACGCTCATGGGCATCCGTCCGCAGACCCTGGCCGAGCACCGGCTGGCCCGGCAACTCACCGTCGAGCGGCTGGCGTACCGCATAGGCATGGGCCCCTTCGAGTACCGCGCGGCCGAGGACGCGGGGCAATGGCACGGCGACGCACGGCAGACCAGGGCCCTGGTGGAGGCACTGGGACTGTCCCTGCGGGGGCTCGTCGGGATCATGGGGCGGGTGGAGGAACTGGAGGAATGCCTGCGCGCCGCCGTGGCCGGACGCTGGAAGACGTACGTCGAACCGGTCGCGGAGATCGTCGTCGTCGACGAGACCAGCGTGGGCGACGCACTGCGGACGATGCACGCCGAGTTCTCCGGGTTCTCGGAGCGCTACATGGGCCACCTGGTCGCCCGCAACAACGACGCCCGGCTCAAGGAGATCGCCGCCGAGCGCGCGGCCTTCCTGCGCCGGCTCGTCGACCACTTCTGGGAGTTGATCGGCGAGGCGGGCGAAGCCCCGCCGTTCCCCGCAGGGGGCTGACGACGGGCACCGCGCGCCGGGAGGTCCGGCGCGCGGTCGACGGCGTGACCCGCCTCAGTGGGCGGGTTCCCCGATGTCGTCCCAGTCGATCTCCATCGTGGTACGGCTGGTGAAGACGTTGAAGAGCAGGTTCAGTGCGATGGCGGTGAGGGCGCCCAGGGTGATCCCGCTGTCCAGTACGGCCCGTACGTCGTCCGGCATCCGGTCGAAGAACGACGGGACCGTCGCCGGAAGCAGCGCCGCGCCCAGACTGACCGCCAGGATCAGCGTGTTGCGCTCCTCCCTCAGGTCGACCTTGCCCAGGATCTGGACCCCGACCGCGGCGACGATGCCGAACATGGAGATGGCGGCCCCGCCCAGTACCGGATGCGGGATCGAGGCGACCAGGCTGCCCGCCTTCGGCAGCAGCCCCAGCACGACCATGAACAGCCCGGCCGCGACGACCACGTACCGGCTCATCACCTTGGACATGCGCACGATGCCGATGTTCTCGGCGAAGGCCACGTACGGGAACGAGTTGAGGACACCGCCGAGGACCGTCGCCGCCCCGTCCGCGCGCAGCGCCCGCGCGACGGTGTCGGCGTCGACCTCCTTGTCGGTGATCTCCCCGATGGCGTACACGTCGCCGGTGGTCTCCACCATGGTGATCAGCATGACGACGAGCATCGCGACGATCGGCAGGAGTTCGAAGCGCGGCATGCCGTAGTGGAAGGGCGTGGTGACCCCGAACCAGTCGCTCTCGCCGACCGCCGAGAAGTCGACGTCGCCGAAGGCCCATGCCACCGCCGTGCCGCCGACGAGGCCGAGCAGGACGGCGAGGCTGGACAGGAACGGCTTGCCGATCCGGACCATCGAGAGGATGAAGAGCAGGGTGCCCAGGGCGTAGGCGAGGTTCTTCGGGGCCCCGTAGGCGGGGGTGCCGATCAGGTGGGCGCCGCCGGCGGCGTCCTGCAGGGCCACGGGTATCAGGGTGATCCCGATGATGGTGAGGACCGTGCCGATGACGATCGGCGGGAAGTACTTGACCAGCTTGCTGAACAGCGGGGCGAACGCGAACGTGGCGATGCCCGCGGTGATCACCGCTCCGTAGACGACGAGCAGGCCGGCCGTGCCGCCGCCCGCCCCCGTGCCGATGGCGATCATGGGGGAGACCGCGGTGAAGGTGACGCCCTGGACCAGGGGCAGCCGGGCGCCGACCTTCCAGACGCCGAGGGCTTGGATGATCGTGGCGATGCCGCAGGTCAAGAGGTCGGCGTTGATGAGGTGGACGAGCTCTTGGCGGGAGAGGCCGAGCGCGTTGCCGACCAGGACCGGGACGATGACCGCCGCCGCGTAGAACGCGAGGAGGTGCTGGAAGCCGTAGAGCGCGAGCCGGGGGACCGGCAACAGTTCGTCGACGGGGTGGGACTGCTGCGGGGACCGCCGGGAGGACGGTCGGGTGATGCGTGCCATCTCTGCCTTGCCTTGCGAGGTAGGTGAATGAGAAGACCGCCGCCTCTCAAGCGCCTGGGTGGCAGGGCGAGGGCAGGCCGGATCGTACGGAGCCGACGCCGGGCGGTGTTGCCGGCACCGCGTCGCTCTGTACTGTGCGATTGCGTCCCGGATTGGCGGGACTTCCTTCGATCGAAGCATCGAATCCGTGTCTTTTCATGGGATCCGAAGGTCGCTTGATCGGCGGGGCGCTCACCATAGCCAAAGCTTCTCTTTCCTCGCGAGTAACCGCGGAGGGGTCTACGGGCGTAGCAGAGGGGGCCGCCCGGGCGTGCATCCGTCAGCTCCCGCTACGGCGGGGCCAGTTCGGGCACCGGCGGCACCCGCGCACTACGGCTGAAAGACCGGCTCCTCCCGCTCCTTCTCGGCGCGCCGCAGCCGTGCGTCCTCGTCGGTGCCGGAGTCGTACGAGACCAGCTTCGGCAGCAGCGCCGCCAGCAGCGCCACCGACGCCACGCAGGCCAGGCCGCCGCTCCAGAAGGCCGCCCGGGTGCCGGTCCAGCCGGCCATGGCCCCCGCCCGGACCGCGCCGAGCTGCGGTCCGACGCTGTACGAGAGCACCTCGATGCCCGCGAGCCGCCCCCGCAGCTCCTCGGGGATCGTCTGGTTCCAGATCGTCCCGCGGCCCAGCCCGCTCAGCATGTCCCCGGCGCCCGCCACCGCCAGGCACAGCAGCACCAGCCAGATGTCGGGGGACCAGCCGGCGGCCGCGACGGCCAGTCCCCACACCGTCGCACCGCACACCACGAGCAGCCCGTGCCGGCGCACCCGCGAAAGCCAGCCGCTGGTCAGCCCCAGCAGCAGTGAGCCCACCGCGCCCGCCGCGTACATCAGGCCCAGGGCCCACACCGCGTCGAGTTCGTCCGCGAGGAAGGGGTAGACGGCGTTCGGGAAGGCGAAGAACATCGCGGCAAGGTCGACGGCGTACGTGCCGAGCAGCACGGGCCGGCTCCACGCGTACCGCGCCCCCTCCGCGATCCCCCGCAGCGACGGACGCGCGGCGCCCGCCACGGGAGGAGCCGGACGCAGCCGCAGGCACAGCAGGACGGAGACGAGGAACCCGGCGACGGTGACCGAGTACGCCGCGGGATAGCCGGCGTACGCGACGACCACCCCGGCCAGGGAGGGCCCGGCGATCGCGCCGAACTGGTAGCGCAACCCGTTCAGCGCGGCGGCGGCCGTCTGCTGGTCGTGCGGCACGATCCGCGCCATCAGGGAATCCAGGGCCGGCCGCTGCAGCCCGGTCAGCGCCGACACGCCCGCAGCGACCACGTACAGCGGCCACAGCATCGGGTGCGGCAGCAGCGCGTTCACCAGGAGCACCAGCGCGAGCACCCCGAGCCCGGCCTCGGTCAGCAGGATCATCCGCCGCCGGTCGACGGCGTCGGCGAGCGCACCCCCGTACAGCCCGCACACCACCAGCGGAACCAGCTCCACCGCACCCATGGCGCCCACGGCCAGCGGCGAGTCCGTCAGGTGCTTGATCTGGAGCGGCAGCGCGATCATCGCCATGAACGAGCCGAAGAAGGTGACCGTGCCCTGGTAGAACAACAGCCGGAAGTCGGGGCTGGACCGCCACGGGGCGAGATCGGGGAGGACGGCGGTCAGGCGGGATCTGCTCACGACCGGTCATCCTCGCCGTCCCGCCCGGGGGCGGGCAACGGAATATCCGGTTCGCGAAGATCCCCGCCGGGTCCACCGGCGCCGCGCCGGCATCGCCCCGGACGGGGGAATCCGGCGCCCGGCGCGTGGCAACCCGGCTCCGCCGTGGCAGCCATGGACCATGCAGCCGGTGTCACCCTTCCTGCGTACGGCCGCGTCGTACGCCTGGCGCCTGCTGGTCGTCGGCGCCGCCGTGTACGCGGTCTTCGCCGTGCTGGGCCGGTTCCACGAGATCGCCGTGGCGCTCTTCCTCGCCCTCGTGGTGACGGCACTGCTGTCCTCGCCCACGCGGGGCATCGCGCGCAGGGTGCCCCGGTCGATCGCCGTCGCGTTCAGCCTCGTCGGCAGCGCCGTCCTGCTGCTGGGCGTGCTGACACTGGTCGGGGAGGCGGTCGCGGGGGAGAGCACCACCCTGGCCCGCGAGTTCCGCGAGGGACTCGACAGCATCGAGGAATGGCTGGGCAGGCCGCCCTTCCGGATGGACCCGGGCGCGCTCTCGAACCTCCAGACGAAGGTCGGCGACTACCTGGCCACCCACCGCTCCGCGCTGCTCAGCCGGGCGGTCAGCGGCGCCGGGCAGGTGGTGCACGTGCTCACCGTCATCGCGCTCGCCGTCTTCTGCTCCGTCCTCTTCCTCTACGGCGGCGACCGGCAGTGGGCGTGGTTCCGCGAGCAGCTGCCCGCACCGGCACGGGAGCGCGTCGGGATCGCCGGGAGCGTGGCCTGGCGCACCTTCACCGGCTACACCCACGGGATCGTCGTCATCGCGGCCGTGAACGCCGTCCTCGTCGGGCTGGCCCTGTTCGTCCTCGGGGTCCCGCTGGCCCTGCCGCTGGCCCTGCTGGAGTTCCTCGCGGCCTTCGTCCCCCTCGTGGGGTCGCCGGTCGCGCTGGCGGTCGCCGCCGTGGTCGCGCTGGCGGCGAAGGGGCCGCTGGTCGCAGGGGTGGTGATCGCGCTGATCGTGGTCATCGGCCAGCTCGAGGGCCATGTGCTGCACCCGCTGGTGATGAGCCGGGCGGTCCAGCTCCACCCGCTGGTGGTGGCGATCTCCGTCGTCGCGGGGACCATCGCGGCCGGAGTGGTCGGCGCCGTGGTGGCCGTCCCCCTGGTCTCGGTGGTCTGGGCGGTGCACACGGCCCTGCGCGAGGACCGCCTGCGGGCCAGGCATCCTGCACAATCGGCGGATGAGTGATGAAGACCCCTACCTCTGGCTGGAGGACGTGTCCGGCGAGGAAGCCCTCGCATGGGTGCGCGAGCGCAACGCCGAGACCGTTGCCGCACTGACCGGGGAGCCCGGGTTCAAGGTGCTGGAACGAGAGATCCGCGAGGTCCTCGACGATGACGGCCGGATCCCCTACGTGGTCCGCCGCGGCCCGCACCTCTACGACTTCCGGCAGGACGCCGGACGCGTCCGCGGGGTGTGGCGCCGCACCACGCTGGAGGAGTACCGCACCGAGCATCCGGCCTGGGAAGTGGTCCTGGACCTGGACGCGCTCGCCGAGGCCGAGGGGGAGAAGTGGGCCTGGGCCGGCGCGGCCGTGCTCGCCCCCGAGTACCGGCACGCGCTGGTCATGCTGTCCCGGGACGGTGCGGACGCGTGCGTGGTGCGCGAGTTCGACCTCGAAACGCTGGAATTCGTCCAGAACGGGTTCACGGTCGCCGAGGCCAAGACCCGCATCGGATGGATCGACCGGGACCGGATCTGGATCGGCACGGACTTCGGACCCGGCTCGATGTCCGGGTCCGGCTACCCGCTCCAGGTGCGCCGCTGGCGGCGCGGCACCCCCCTCGCCGAGGCCGAGCTGGTCTACGAGGGGCGCTCCGGCGACCTGTCGGCCTCGGGCTGGCACGACGACACTCCCGGCTTCGAGCGCGACTTCGTCCACCGGCAGATCGACTTCTGGAAGCAGGAGCTCTTCCTGCTCCCCGAGGACGCCGACGGTCCGCCGGTGAAGGTCGACGTCCCGGACGACGCCGGCGCGCACGTCCACCGCGACTGGCTGACCGTCACGACCAAGTCGCCGTGGCTGGGCCACCCCGAGGGCACCCTGCTCGCCTTCCGGTTCGAGGCCTTCCTAGCGGGCGGCCGGGAGGCCGAGGTGCTGTTCACCCCGGACGAGCGCACCGCGCTCGCCGGCTACAGCTGGACCGCCAACCACCTGATCCTCAGCACCCGCGCCGACGTCTCCTCCCGGATGGAGCTCCTCACCCCGGGCCCGGACGGCTGGGAGCGCGCACCCCTGTCCGGGGTGCCGCCGCTGTCCACGGCCTCGGTCACCTGCACCGACCCCGACGCGGGCGACGAGTACTTCCACCACGTCACCGGCTTCCTCCAGCCCTCCACCCTCTACCGGGGGACGGCGGGCGGAGACAGCGAGAGCCTCAAGCAGGAGCCGGCCCTCTTCGACACCTCCGGCCTCGCGGTACGCCAGTACTTCGCGACCTCCGCGGACGGCACGGCCGTGCCGTACTTCGTCGTCGGCCCCGAGGACCGTCCGGGCCCCGGACCCACCCTGCTCTACGGGTACGGAGGCTTCGAGATCTCCATGGTCCCCGGGTACAGCGCGGTCACCGGCCGGGCCTGGCTCGCGCGCGGCGGCACGTACGTCGTCGCGGGCATCCGCGGCGGGCACGAGTACGGGCCCGCCTGGCACAAGGCGGCCCTCGGCGCGAACCGGGTCCGGGCGTACGAGGACTTCGCCGCCGTCGCCCGGGACCTCGTCGCCCGGGACATCACCACGCACGCCCAGCTCGGCATCGAGGGCGGCAGCAACGGCGGGCTGCTGATGGGAGCCATGCTCACCCGGGACCCCGGGCTGTTCGGGGCGGTCGTCGCCCACGTGCCGCTGCTGGACATGCTCCGCTTCCACAAGCTGCTGGCGGGCGCCAGCTGGATCGCCGAGTACGGGGACCCGGACGACCCGGCCGACCGGGCCCACCTGGAACGGATCTCCCCGTACCACCAGGTCCGGACGGACGGGCCCGCCTACCCGCCGATGCTCCTGCTGACCTCGACCCGCGACGACCGCGTCCACCCCGGCCACGCCCGGAAGATGGCGGCCCGGCTGCGCGAGCACGGGCACCCGGTCCTCTTCCACGAGCACCTCGGCGGGGGCCACGCGGGCGCCACCGACCACGGGCAGACCGCCTTCAACGAGGCACTCGTCCACACCTTCCTGTGGGAGCGGCTGACCCCGGCGGGGTGACCGGCAGGATCCGAAAGGGGCGGCCTAGATCTGGCAGCCGATCTCGGCCGCGACGCGCTCGCCGGAGGAGACCGCCGCGTTCAGCGTGGCGTTCTCCACGTCGGTGTGCTCGCCGTCGGCTGCGGGCGCCGGGCCGAGTCGGGCCGGTGTTGCTGATGCCGTTGTGACGATCCTCGCACCCATCAATGGGGGGCGATTCCCTTCAGCTCGTGTGGGCGGGCTTCGGGGCTTCACGCATCCGCCTCCGGCCGGTGGCCGGGACTCGCATCCTGGGGATGCTGCGCGTGCTGTTGATGTCCGAGCCACCCGTCCGGCGGGCTCGGGCCTCGATCTCGACCGAGGCATTGTGGTCGGCGTCGTCCTCGTGCCCGCAGCGGGTGCAGGCGAACAGCCGGCCGCATCCCTTGCGGGATTCGGGATCAACCCGGCCACACTGGGCGCAGGTCTGAGAGGTGTGGAACGGCGGGACGGTGACGAGTACGGACCCGTACATGCGGGTCTTGTACTCAAGCTGGCGCCGCCGTTCGCCCGGGGCGTTGTCGAGGATAGACCGGTTCAGTCCGGACTTGGCCCGGACGTTCTTCCCCGGTGCCTCGGGAGTGCCCTGGGCGGAGGCGGTCATGTTCTTCACGCGGAGGTCCTCGATTCCGATCAGGCCGTGGTTTTTGGCGAGGTCGGTGGTGAGTTTGTGCGTGAAGTCCGCGCGGCGATTGGCCCGTCGGGTTGTCAGCTTCGTGATCTGGGCGATCGTCGTGCACAGGCGGCGGCCGTACCTCCCGCCGTTGTGCTTCTTCGTGTAGGTGACCTGGCGGGCCTTGCGCTGTTCCAGCGCCTTGAGCCGCCAGCGTTCGTTTACGGTCAGAGACGGGGGCATCAGGCGGGGCGTGGTCTCGGTAGACACGAAAGCAGACGCTGCGACCCCGAAGTCCACCCCGCAGGCGGGCTTCCCGTTCGGCGCCTTGGGCTTACGGCCGGTGTGGACGCCGAAGGAGATGTGCCAGCCGTTGCCGTCGCAGGACACGGTGGCGTTGCGGATCGTGCCGCCCATCGCGCGGGAGAGCCGGAAGCGCAGCCAGCCGAGCTTCGGCAGACGTACTTCGGCCCATTTGCGGTTCAGCTTGCGGACCTCTACAGCCTGCCCGGGGAACGGGACCGACAGTCGGTGGCCGCGCTTCTTCCGCGCCGGGAACCGGGCCGGATTGTTCGGGTTCCAAAAGTTGTCGTAGGCCCGGTCAAGGCTCCGCAGGATCTGCTGCCCGGCCTGCGCGGGCAGGTCACCGATCCAGTCAAGGTCGGTACGGGCGGCCGTCAGGAACTTGCACTGCTCCGCCGACCGCAACGTGTACCGGCGCTGCTCCCACAGGTAGACGCGCTGCTCAAGAGCCACGTTCCACAGAGCGCGCGCCGTATGCCCCCACCCGGTCAGAACCTCGTCCTGGTCCCTGGTGGGGTACGCACGATACCTGCGCCCCGCGTCTGCTTTCACGCGCCTCATCGTGCCGATGATTCACGGCCGACATGAGCCGGATGCGAAAAAGGACAGAAATTGCACCTTTGCGATCCGCGCACCCGAGCTTTCTGCGAGGATAGTGCGCCCTCGTGACGGCGTTGCGGTGGCCGGTCCACGAGCCGGACTACGCTCCGCGCAGTGTCCGGACCCGCGTCTCGATGGAGGTGATCAGCGCCTCGACCCGGGCCCGGAAGATCTGTTCGTTCGTCACCTCGGCCAGTTCGCCGCTCAGCCGGGTGATGTGGGGGAAGCCCTCGGGGTCGACGAGGCGGTACTCGCGGCTCCAGGAGGTCTCGTCCGCCTCCCGGATCTCCGGGGCGAACAGCAGGTAGGCGGCGCGCTGGCCGACGTACGCGAGCAGGGAGTCGCCGACCATCCGGTAGTGGACGGCCGCCTCGGCCCCTTCGAGGCCGGCTTCCGTCACCGCGCCGAGGATCAGCTCGACGACCCGGAACTCGTTGGGCCGGCGGGTGGTCCGGCTGGCCATGGTCGAGCCGACCACCGGGTACTTGAGCGCGACTTCGAGCGAGCCGTCGGCGAGGGCCCGCAGCCGGTCCTTCCACCCGAGGCCCTCGGGGATGCTGTCGAGCACCTCGCCGAGCGTGCGGTCGGCGACGGAGAGCAGCAGGTCGTCCTTGTCGCGGAAGTGCCGGTAGATCGCTGTCGGGTCGGCGCCGAGCTCCTCGCCGAGGCGTCGGACGGTGAAGGCGTCCGCGCTGCCGCGGGCCGCGATGCGCAGGCTCGCTTCGATGATCGCGTCGGGTGTGAGCTGGCTGCCCGCACGCTTGGACCGGGGTGTGGTCTCAGATGACTTCGGCATGGTGCGGCCAGTGTATCGATTCGGAAGAGACGCAGCGCAACATCGTTGACAACACTGTTGCGCTCCCGTTCACTCCTCCTCAACGAACAAGCCGAGCGGGTTTCGACCCGCCGAGCCGGAGGGCGTCGATGGCCAGTAACACACCGCGGGCGAGCCAGCGGGCCGACACCGTCTTCGTCGGAGGGCGGGTCTTCACAGGCACCTCACCCACCCCGGTCGACGCGGCCGTCGCCGTCGGCGGCGGGCGGATCCTCACCGTCGGCGACGAGGCGGAGGTGCGCGCCCTCGCGGACGACGCCACCGAGGTCGTCGACCTCGCCGGAGGCCTGCTCATCCCCGGATTCCAGGACGCGCACGTGCACCCCGCCGTGGCCGGCGTCCAGATGCTCGGCTGCGACCTCAGCGGGGAACGCACCATCGACGGCTACCTGGCGGTGGTCGCCGCGTTCGCCAAGGCCCACCCCGACGCGGACTGGATCCGCGGCGGCGGCTGGTCGATGGACGCCTTCCCCGGGGGCACCCCGGCCCGCGCCATGCTCGACGCGGTCGTCCCCGACCGGCCCGTACTGCTCACCAACCGGGACGGCCACGGAGCCTGGGCCAACACCCGGGCGCTCGAACGCGCGGGCGTCGACGCCGCCACCCCCGACCCGGCCGACGGCCGGATCGAACGCGAGGCGGACGGCAGCCCGGCCGGCACCCTCCAGGAGGGCGCCGTGGAACTGGTCGCCCGCCACGTCCCCATCGCGACCCCCGACGAGGCGCACGCCGGACTGCTCGCCGCGCAGGAGCACCTGTTCTCGCTCGGCGTGACCAGCTGGCAGGACGCCATGATCGGCGCCTTCCCCGGCAACCCCGACAACTACGGCGTCTACCTGCGCGCCGCACGCGAGGGCTCCCTGCGCGCCCGCGTCGTGGGCGCCCTGTGGTGGGACCGGGAGCGCGGCCTGGAGCAGATACCCGACCTGGAGGAGCGCCGCCGCACCGGACGGGTCGGCCGCTTCAACGCCACCACCGTGAAGATGATGCAGGACGGCATCGCCGAGAACTTCACCGCCGGCATGCTCGAGCCCTACCTCGACGGCTGCGGCTGCTCCACCGGCAACTCCGGGCTCAGCTTCATCGACCCCGAGGTGCTCACCGAGGCCGTGTCCCGACTGGACCGTTCGGGCTTCCAGATCCACTTCCACGCCCTCGGCGACCGCGCCGTACGCGAGGTGCTCGACGCGCTGGCCGTGGCCCGCGCCGCCAACGGAGCCAACGACAACCGCCACCACCTCGCCCACCTCCAGGTCGTCCACCCCGACGACATCGGCCGCTTCGCGGAACTGGAGGCGGCCGCCAACATCCAGGCACTGTGGGCCGCGCACGAACCGCAGATGGACGAGCTCACCATCCCCTTCCTCGGCCCCGAACGGGCCCGCCTCCAGTACCCGTTCGGCGACCTCCAGCGCGCCGGGGCCCGCCTCGTCGCCGGCAGCGACTGGTCCGTGAGCAGCCCCAACCCGCTGTGGGGCATCCACGTGGCCGTCAACCGCTCCGTACCGGACGAGGCCCCCAACGCGCCCGCGACCTTCGCACCGGCCCCGCCGTTCTTCCCGGAGCAGGCCCTGACCCTTTCGCAGGCCCTCACCGCCTACACCGCCGGCAGCGCCTGGGTGAACCACCTCGACGAGGTCAGCGGCACCGTCGAGACCGGCAAGTACGCGGACCTCGTGGTCCTCGACCGCGACCCGTTCGAGCACCCCCCGCTGGAGATCGCCGACACCCGCGTGCTGCGCACGTACATCGAGGGCGAACTGGTCTTCGCCGCCACCGGCTGAGCCCCTCCCCGGCGCAGCCGTCACCGACTGGGCATCCACCCACCTCGCAGAGCTCATCCCTCAGGGAGTCAGACGATGTCATCAGCCCGTACGAGAACCCCGCTGATCCGCCGCACCCCCACCGCCGCCGCCTTCGCGGCCGCCACGATGCTCGTCGCGAGCGCGTGCAGCGGTACCGCGCACCCCGAGGAGGACCGGGCCACCGCCTACAAGACCACGGACCAGACGCCGGCCGCCGCCGGGAACCTGGGCTCCTTCACCTGGTCGATCTACGCGGAGCCGACCACCATCGACTACGCCTACTCGTTCGACTACCCGCCGAACCAGATCCTCGCCAACGTCTGCGAGAGCCTGCTGCGCTGGAACCCGGACCTGACGACCTCGCCGAACCTCGCGACCTCGTTCCTCAACCCCACGCCGACCACCTGGGTCTACCAGATCCGCCCCGGCGTCCGCTTCCACGACGGCACGAAGCTCACCGCCGACGACGTCGTGGCCTCCCTGCGCCGCAACCTCGACCCGGAGACGGCCAGCGTCTGGGCGAGCCCCTTCCGCAACGTCAAGTCGGTGGACAAGACGGGGCCGATGGAAGTCACCGTCACCCTCACGCAGCCCGACTCCAAGTTCAACAAGTACCTCGCCGCCGGCCCCGGCACCATAGAATCCGCCGCCACCCTCGCCAAGTCCGGCAAGAACTACGGCAATCCGCAGACCGGCGTGAACTGCACCGGCCCGTTCGCCTTCGACAACTGGACCGCCGGCCAGTCCCTCACCCTCAAGCGGTTCGACGACTACTGGAACCCCGCGCTCAAGGCCAGGTCCGGCCAGGCCAAGTTCGTCTTCCTCGCCGACCCCACCACCCGCGTCAACGCCTTCCAGAGCGGCGAGGTCGACGGCGGCTGGATGGTCCCGCCGAACGCGTACGCCCAACTGGGCAAGACCGAGGCCGGAACGCTCTACTTCGGCCGCAACACCAGCGTCGCCGACGAGGTCGTCAGCAACCTCAAGGGCCCCCTCGGCGACCCCCGGGTGCGCCAGGCCCTGCTGATGGCCACCGACCGCAAGGGCATCGTCAAGGCCGGCGCCGGCGGTGTCGGCGAGGTCGCCGACTCGCTCGTCACCGACAACCTCTGGGCCGACGCCCCCGACGCGACGCGCGACAGAATCATGAAGGACCTGCCCAAGTACCCGTACGACCCGGCCAAGGCCAAGGCGCTCGCCGCCGAAGCCGGGGTGAACGGCCAGAAGGTCGTCATCGCGACGAGCCCCCTCGACTCCCAGACGACGATCATCACCCAGGCCATGGCCCAGGCCGCCACGGCCATCGGCCTCAAGCCGGAGATCAACTCCCTCTCCGCGGAGAAGTACACCACCCTCTTCACCGACCCGGCCGCACGCGAGGGCATCGACCTGTTCCTCACCTTCTGGTACACGTCGATCACCGACCCGCTCGACATGTACGGCTCCCTCCAGACCGGCGCCTACAGCAACTACGGCAACTGGTCCAACCCCGCCTTCGACGCCTCCGTCGACAAGGCCATCGCCTCCTACGACCCGGCCCTGCGAGCGGACGCCAACGCCGAGGCGCAGAAGGTCGCCCTGCAGGAACTGCCCTGGCTGCCGCTGTACACCCAGCCCGTCAGCGTCTTCCTCGGCAAGAAGATCACCGGCGTCCAGCCCTCCATCGCCTACCTCTACTACCCGTGGGCGGCCGAGATCGGAGCCAGGGGATGACGGCCCCGGCGGCGACCGCCGCCCTGGCCCGGGCCGGACGGGTGCTGCGCCGGCTGGCCGCAATGGCGGCCACCCTGCTCGCCACCTCCTTCCTCGTCTTCTCCTCCCTCTTCCTGGCACCCGGGGATCCGGCGGGCTTCCTCACCAAGGGCCGCAGCCCCAGCCCCGAGCAACTCGCCGAGATCCGCCGCCAGTACGGCTTCGACGAACCGTTCCTGGTCCGGTACTGGAACTGGCTCGACGGCGTGCTGCACGGCGACTTCGGCCGCTCCTACCTCTTCCACCAGGACGTCGGCTCGGTCATCTGGTCGCGGCTGCCCTCGTCCCTGCTGCTGATCGGTGTGTCCGCCCTGATGATCGCGGTGTTCGGCATCGGCTCCGGGATCGTCGGCGCACTGCACCGCGGATCGCGCACCGACCGCTCGCTCATGCTCATGGTGACCGTGGGCGCCGCCGCGCCCGCGTTCGTCGCCGCCCTGCTGCTCAGGTCCGTCCTGGGCGTACGCCTCGGCTGGTTCCCGACGATCGGCAACGGCGCCGGCGTCCTGGACCGGCTGCACCACGTGATCCTCCCGGCCGCCGCCCTGTCCGTGACCTTCACGGCCCTGGTGACCCGGGTGACCCGCTCGGCCATGCTCGACGAACTGCGCCGCGAACACGTGGAGGTCGCACTGAGCCGGGGAACCCCGCGGCGGACCGTCATCAGGCGCCACGTCCTGCGCAACGCGCTCGGGCCGATCGTCACCGTCTCCGCACTCCTCGTCTCCGGCATGCTCGTCAGCACCGCGATCGTGGAGACCGCCTTCGGGATGTCCGGAGTGGGTTCCCTGCTCGTGCAGTGCGTGGACCAGCTGGACTTCCAGGTGGTCCAGGCGATCGTGCTGCTCGTGGTGGCCGCGTTCGTGATCGTCAACGCCCTCGTGGACCTCGTCCAGCCGCTGATCGACCCGCGCTCCGCGGCGGCGGGGAGCGCCCGATGAGCACCCTGCGCGAAACGGGCACCACGACCCGCACCCCCGGCGCCCCGCGCCCCGCACGCACCCGGCCCGACCGGTTCGCCGGGCTCCGCCGCCTCGGCGGCGGCCCGCTCCAGCGGACCTGCCTGGTCCTGCTCGTGCTGTTCGTCCTCGTCGCGCTGTCCGCCCCCTGGATCGCCCCCCAGGACCCGGCCTTCGGCGCGCTCGGCGACACCCTGCTCGGGCCGGGCGCCGGACACTGGCTCGGCACCGACCAAGGCGGACACGACACCCTCTCGGCGCTGATCGTCGGCACCCGCACCAGCCTCACCGGCCCGCTCGCCGTCGTCGTCTTCTCCACCGTCCTCGGCATCGCCGTCGGCCTGTTCACCGCCTGGTGCGGAGGCTGGGCCGACACCGCCGTCGGCCGCGTCCTCGACGTGCTGTTCGCCTTCCCCGCGCTGCTGCTCGCGATCCTCGCGGTGGCCCTCTTCGGCAAGGGGATGACGGCGCCGGTGCTCGCCATGGCGATCGCCTACATGCCGTACACCGCGCGCGTGGTCCGCGGACTCGCCCTGCAGGAGAAGTCCCGCCCCTACATCGCGGCCTACCGGGTGCAGGGCCACTCCGCCCTGTACGTGAACGTCCGCAGACTGCTGCCCAACATCGCCCCCACCCTGCTCGCCCAGTCGACGGTGAACTTCGGCTACGCACTGCTCGACCTCGCCGCGCTCTCTTTCCTCGGGCTCGGCGTGCAGCCCCCCACCCCCGACTGGGGCGCCATGATCAACCAGAGCCAGACGGCCGTCCTGCAGGGGCAGCCGCTGTCCGCGATCGCGCCGGCCGTGGCCGTCGTCGTGGTCGTCGTCGCCTTCAACGTCGTCGGGGAAGACCTCGGCGACCGCATCGCGGGGAGGGACTCCTGATGACCCTGCTCGCATACGACGACCTGCGCATCACCCTCCCCGCGACGGCCCGCCCGGTCCTCGACGGCATCGGCCTCAGGGTCGCCGCCGGGGAGGTCGTCGCCCTCGTCGGCGAATCCGGCTCCGGCAAGTCCGTCACCGCCCGCGCCGCCCTCGGCCTGTTCCCGCAGGGCGCCGAGGTCGGCGGCCGGGTCCGGGTGGACGGCACCGACCTGGTCGGCGCCGACCCCGCGGACCTGCGCGACGTACGCACCAACAAGGCGGCGATGATCTACCAGGATCCCCGCGCCGCCATCAACCCGGTACGCCGCGTCGGGGACTTCCTCACCGAGCCGCTGCGCGTCGTCCACGGCTGGACGAAGGCGCGCGCGGCGCAGCGGGCCGCCGAACTGCTCGGCGCGGTCGGCCTCCCCGACCCGGTCCGGCACCTGGGGCAGTACCCGCACGAGCTCTCCGGCGGAATGCTCCAGCGCGTCGTCATCGCCGCGGCCCTCACCACCGAACCGAAACTGCTGCTCTGCGACGAGCCGACCACCGCGCTCGACGTCAGCACCCAGGCGGAGATCCTGGCCGTCCTGGGACGGCTCCAGCGCGAACGCGGCCTCGGGCTCCTGCTCATCACCCACGACATCGAGCTGGCGGCCTCCGTCAGCGACCGGATCTACGTGATGTACGCGGGCCGGATCGTGGAGACGGCGCCCGTGGCGGAACTCTTCGCCGCCCCGCGGCACCCCTACACGGCGGGCCTGCTCGGCTCCTCCCCGCCGCTCACCGGCCCCATGGCCCGGCTCACCCCCATCCCCGGCGCCCCGATGGGACTGCTGGAATCCGCCCCCGGCTGCGCCTTCGCACCACGCTGCCGGTTCGCGGAACCCGGGCGCTGCGACCAGGCCCCGCCGGAACTCGAACCGCACGGCCCGGCAGAGGTCGCCTGCCACCGCGCCGCCGGACTCACCCGCAAGGAGGGCAGATGAGCACCGGGGAACTCCTCGAGGTGACCGGCCTGCGCAAGACGTACCGCACGGGCGGCACCGAGGTCGTCGCCGTCGACGACCTGTCCTTCTCCCTGCGCAAGGGCGGCGCGCTCGGCATCGTGGGGGAGTCCGGGTCCGGGAAGACCACGACGGCCCGGATGCTGATCGGGCTGGAACGCCCCGACGCCGGCGAGATCCTGGTCCAGGGCACACCGCTGGCGGCCTCCGTACGGGGGAGGCCGGCGCGGCTGGCGAGGGCCAAGGCCGTCCAGATCGTCTTCCAGGACCCCTATCTCTCCCTGGACGCCCGGCTCGGCATCGGCGCCACCATCGACGGGGTGCTCAGGCTGCACGGAACGACCGACCGCACGGCCCGCGCCGCCCGGGTCCGGGAGCTGCTCGGCCAGGTGGGCCTCGGCGACCGCGAGGCCGCCGCCCTGCCGCGCCACCTCTCGGGCGGCCAGCGCCAACGCGCGGCGATCGCCCGGGCGCTGGCGGTCGAACCCGCCGTCCTGGTGCTCGACGAGGCGGTGTCCGCACTCGACGTGTCCGTGCAGGCGCAGGTGCTGAACCTGCTCTCGGACATCCGCCGGGACACGGGCGTCGGCCTGGTCTTCGTCAGCCACGACCTGGCCGTCGTGCGCTACGTCTGCGACGAGGCGCTCGTCATGTACCGGGGCCGCACGATGGAGCACCGCCCGGTCTCCGAGCTCCTCACCGACCCCCACCACCCGTACACGCGGCTGCTGCTGGCCTCCGTACCCCGACCGGGCTGGGACCCCGGCTCGATCAGCCGCCGGCGCCGCGAACTGGACCCCCTAGGGGGCACTCCGACGGCATGACGCAGGGGCCGGGCCCGTACGGGGCCCCGGCCGACCGGCCTGCCCGCCCCGCACGTAAAACGCTGGCCGGGTGCGGAGGCGGGGGTTAGGTTCGGTGCGTCTGCGAGACCGTTCCCGCTCCCCGAAGGCTGCCAGTGACGTCGATCCGTTCCGCCCGCCCCCACGAACTTCCCGCGCTGATCGAGTACCCGGACGACCCCGAGCGCAACGCGGCGACCCGCGCCTACCTCGGCGGGCTGCTGGAGACGAAGTGCACCCGGCCCGAATGGTGCCTGGTCGCCGAGGACGACGGGGGGAGGCCGATGGGCAGTGTCGTGCTGTGGACCCTGCCGGGACACGAGGTTCCCTACGCCTTCGTCCTCTTCGAAGTCCCGGCCGGCCGGGCGGAGGTGGGGGCCGCGCTGCTCGACGCGGCGGCCCGGACGGCGCGCGAGCTCGGTGCGCAGGAGCTGGAACACGTCGTCGACTCGCCCGCGCAGGCACCGCAGTTCCAGCGGGAGCCGGAGCGCCGCGGCGAGCTGCTGCGGGGCTCCGGCTTCCGCGTGATCCGCGACGGGCGCAGGTTCGGCCTGCACCTCCCCGCCGAACTGCCGGCCGACGATCCCCGGCTGACGTTCCGTTCCCTGGCGGATATCGGCCCTGGCCCGTTCGTCGACCTGCTGGAAGCCCTGCTCGCCGAGACCGCGGACGCCCGGCTGGCCGCCGACGTCCGGACCCACGGGGCTCGGCGCGCCGCCGAGCAGCTCTTCGAGGAGACGGCCGAACTGGCGCACGAACCGGGATGGTGGGAGATCGGCTACGACGCCGACGGCACCGCCGCGGTGATCAGCCTGCCGGCGCGGAACCCGAGCGTGCACGTCATCGGCTTCGTCGGGGTCGCGCCCGCCCACCGCGGCAAGGGCTACGCCGTCTCCGCGGTGGTCCGCGGTACGCGGATCCTCGCGGAGCACGGCGCCGCCGAGATCCGCGGGGACTGCGACGCGGCCAACACGGCCATGGCGAAGGCCTTCACCCGGGCCGGATACGAGAACTTCGCCGACCGGCTGGAGTTCAGCAGGGCCCTGTGATCTATGCGCCGGCGGGGTCGGGGACGAGCCCGTCGGCGATCAGACCCGCCAGCACGGCCTGGCCCAGGGCGTGCACCGCGGACTGCGGGCGGACCATCACCGTGAACTCCTTCACGCGCCCCTCCTCGTCGAACTGCAGCAGGTCGATCCCGTGCACCTGCTTGCCCGCGACCGTGGCCCGGAACGGCAGGATCACCGACGGGGCCTCCTCGCCGTCGGCGCTCGTCTCCGCGGTGCCCTCGAAGCGCCCCACGTAACGGAGGTCGTCGAAGGTCCGCAGCAGCACCCCGAAGAGGCCCAGCACCATGGGCTTGCCCTCGAACGGGGTGAACTTGACCGGGCTGTACAGCCGGATGTCGTCGGTGAACAGGTCGTCCAGCACGCTCAGGTCGCGCTTCTCCACTGCCTCGCGGAAGCGTTCTGCAGTCTCCACGGCCCCTCCTCGCAATGATGCACTACTCATGAATGTGACTAATCAATTTCATGAGTAGGATGCAGGGCGGGGTGAGGAAAGGGAAGGGGCTGCTCCCATGGCTTTGAGACATGCCGTCCTGGCGTCGCTGCTGGGCGGCGAGTTCAGCGGCTACCAGCTGGCGAAGGGGTTCGACATCGGCGTCGCCAACTTCTGGCACGCCCTGCCGCAGCAGCTGTACGCCGAGCTGGCCAAGCTGGAGAAGGAAGGCCTCGTGGCCGGCCGCGAGGTGGTCCAGGAGAGCAGGCCCAACAAGCGCCTGTTCCACGTCACCCGGGCCGGCCTCGCCGAGCTGGAGGCGTTCGCCGAGGCCGCGTCCAAGCCCTCCGTGATCCGTGACGACCTCCTGGTCAAGGTCCAGGCCGCCGACGGCATCGACACCGCACCTGTCATCGCACAGCTCGAAGAACGGGCGGCCGCGGCCGAAGCCAAGATCGAACTCCTCGATGCGCTGCTGCGCCAGATGCGCGGCGAAGCGGACGAGGAGGAGTTCCTGCTCCGCGGCGAGGGCGTCGGCGGGTACCTCACCGCCCTGCGCGGCCGGGCCTTCGAACAGGGGCACCGGGACTGGTGCCTGCGTGCCGCGACCGTGCTGAAGGAACGGAGGACGGCCCGTGCCGAACGGTGAGTACCTGCGCTACGTCGCGCTCGGCGACAGCCAGACCGAAGGGCTCGGGGACGGCGACGACACCGTCGGCCACCGGGGCTTCGCCGACCGGCTCGCCGAGCACCTCGCAGCCGCCGAACCGCGGCTCCGGTACGCCAACCTGGCCGTACGGGGACGCGTCGCGGCCCAGGTCCACGCCGAGCAGCTGGCGCCGGCGCTGGCCATGGAGCCCGACCTGGCCAGCGTGGTCTGCGGGGTCAACGACCTGCTCCGGCCGTCGTTCGACGCCGCGGAGACGGTCGGGCACCTGGAGGGGATGTTCGCCGCGCTCACGGCGGCCGGCGCCGACGTCGTGACCGTGACCTTCCCCGACATCGGGAAGATCGTCCCCCTCGCCCGGCCGCTGCGCCACCGGGTGTCCGACCTCAACGACGGCGTCCGGGAAGCGGCCGCCCGGCACGGGGTCGCCGTCGCCGAAACCGGCCGCGAGGCCGTCGGCGCAGACCCGCGGCTGTGGGCGGTGGACCGGCTCCACGCCAGCTCCCTCGGCCACGAACGCATCGCCGCCGCCCTCGCCCACACCCTCCGGCTGCCCGGCAGCGACGACAGCTGGGCGGACCCGCTGCCGCCCCTGCCTCCCGTCACGGGAATGCGGACGGCGGTCGACGAAGTGCGCTGGCTGGCCGGGTTCCTGGGCCCCTGGCTCGGCCGCCGCCTGCGCGGCCGCTCCTCCGGCGACGGCCGGACGGCCAAGCGCCCGCGGCTCCTGCCGCTGGACGGCTACGGGGCGGGCGGGACGGCGTAGCGCGCGAGGAACAGGCCGACTCCCGAAGCGGCCACGCGGCCGAGCTCCGCCTGGTCGATCCCGGAGTCAGCCCGATCGGCGCGGCCCGCAGGTCGGCGGCCCGGGCCAGGCCGGCGTTGACGGATTGCAGCCCCGCGTACGTCGTGGGCAGTATCCCGGCGACGACGGAGGGGAAGAGCCGCTCCTCGCTGCCGAAGTGCCGGTAGATCGTCGCCCTGGAGACCCCGGAGCGGCTGGTGATCGTGTCCATGGAGGCGGCCCAGTAGCCCCCGGCGAGGAACTCCACTGAACTGACGGTCTAGTTTGGGGCCGTCGAGACCGCCTCACTCCTTCGGAGCGTCCTTCATGTCCTCCTTGATCACCGTGACCCACCTCGGCACCGCCACCCTCCTCATGGAGATCGGCGGGCTGACCGTCCTCACCGACCCGGCCCTCGACCAGGCCGCGGCCGAGTACCCGGCCGCACGCCCGCTGCGCCGCACCGCCGGAGCCGCCCTCGCGGCGGCCGACCTCCCGCCCGTGGACCTCGTACTGCTCTCCCACGACCAGCACGCCGACAACCTCGACCCCTCGGGCCGCGAGGTCCTCGCCGGGGCCGGGCTGGTGCTCACCACCCCAGAGGCGGCCGGCCGGCTCGGCGGCCGCGCCGAGGGGCTGGCGACCTGGGAGACCCGAGAGGTCACCGCCGGCGGTACCACCGTGCACGTCACGGCGACCCCGGCCCGCCACGGGCCGGCCGGCACCGAGGCCGTCACCGGGACCGTCACCGGCTTCGTGGTCCGGTACGACGGGGGCACGCTCTACATCTCCGGCGACACGGTCCGCCACGACGCGCTCGACGAGATCGCCGAACGCTTCGACGTCGACACGGCCTTCCTGCACCTCGGCGACGCGCACTTCCCCGCCACCGGGGACCTGGCCTTCTCGCTCAGCGCCGCCGAAGGGGCCGAACTCGCCCGCACGCTCGGCGCCCGCACCGTGGTCCCCCTGCACTTCGAGTCCTGGGAGCACTTCACCGAGGACCCGGCCCGTATCGAGGAGGCCTTCGCCGCCCCCGGCCTCGCCGGCCGCCTGCGCCGCCTGACACCAGGTGTGGCGGAAGAGCTCTGACCGTCCATCCGGTGCCGTAACGTGGAATCAATATGGGGGACATGAGGTGTTAACCTCCGCCGCGCGTCCGGAACTGCTCCACGATCGGCGGACGCAACCCGGCCAAGGAGGCCCCATGACCACGCCCTTCGCGTCCGCCGCCGCGCACCACGCCCGCCACGGGACGCCCTACCCGGCGCAGCTCCACTCGAAGCTCGCGGAGCGGTTCGCGCTCGACGGTTCGCAGACCGTACTGGAACTGGGCGCGAGCGGCGCGGGCCCGGGCCCCGGCGTGCTCGCCCTGTCGCTGACCCCGCTGGCCGACCACGTCTACGCCGTCCACCCGGAACCGGCCGTGCTCGCCGAGGGGAGCCGGCTGGCGGGGGAGCGCGCCTGTCCGAACGTCTCCTGGCTGGAGGGCGATGCCTCCGCGGTCACCCGCCTCTGCCTGCCGCGCATCGACCTGTGCGTCATCGGCGGCGCCTTCCACCGGATGGACGGGGAGCGGGTGCTGGCCGACCTGGACACCGTGCTCGCCCCACGGGGAGGCATCGCCGTGATCACCTCCCCGGACGGGCTCGAGGACCTGACCGACCTGCTGGCGAAGTCGGCGTTCTCCCGGGTCGAGACCACGACCTGGGAGCAGTCCGCCGCCGTCACCGCCGCCGTCACCGCCGTCGTCGCCACGAGGCCCCGGCGCTGACGGCGGTGCGGGTACGGGACGGGTGAGGGGGCGGGTTCAGTCGCCTCCGCCGCAGCCGCCCCCGCAACTGCTGGAACAACTGCTGCCGCAGCTGCTCGACGACCCGCAGCCGGAACCGCCGTCCGAACCGGAGCCGCCCGATGCCCGCTCCTTCCGCCGGCGGGCACTCTGCTCCTGCTCCTGCTCCCGCTCCCGCTCCCGCTCCTGCAGGCGGTAGGAGGTCCTGGCCGGGTGCCATCGCCCCGGCCTGTTCCTGCGCTCGGGAACCAGCGGGACGGCCGTGACGTCGGCGGAGACGACGGTGTCGCCGTAGACCGCCGCGTGTTCGAGGACGACTTCGGCGCCCTCGAACGGAACGCCGTACAGGAGCGCCTCGAAGGGCTCGCTCTGCGCGTTGACGTCGTGGTGGTCGATGCGCAGCCGGTGCTTCATCCCGCCGACGAGGGTCCTGGTGCGGTGCCGGGTGTTCTCGTACCGGTCGCGGAAGGCGATCAGGGCCGGAGCGTCGGTGGTGCGGGCGTCCGGGTACAGCCACAGGTGCTTCGGGTAGCGGGCGCGCACGCCCACGCGCAGCACGGGCTGCGGCCCCCGGTGCAGCCGCCGGGCGGCCAGCCGGGCGGTGAGGCCCCTGCCGAGCGCGGGAGTGCCGGGGACGAGGAGCAGCAGGGCGAGGACCTGCTGGCCCACCGCGTCGTACGAGGATCCCGTACGCCGGGCGGCGAGGTCCTGGGCCAGGCCCCAGCCGAGCAGGGCCGCGGCGGCCAGGCAGAGCCCGCCGCCGGCGAGCATCGGCCGCAGACCCCGGCGGCGGTGCGCCTCGGGGAGGGCCATCGGGAGCGGGACGCGGACGTCTCCGGCGGCGGCCAGGGCGAGTTCGCGCTGCCGGCCGCGCGAGCCGAGGCGCCACAGGGCCCCTGTGAAGGCGTACGCACACCCCGTGAGGAGCAGGCATGCGCCCACCCGGCCCGCGGTGTCACCGGCCGCGGCCGAGGACAGGGAGATCCCCGCCGCCACCGCGACCACCGAAGCCGAGGCCATGGCCGCGGCAGGCAGGAACCGGAACCACAGGGGGAGGCAGAACAGCGGCACCACGAACCAGTAGCCCGCCCAGTCCGTGCCCTGCCCGCCGCCCCCGGGTCCGTTCCAGCCGGTCAGGACCGCCCCGCCGGCCGCGAGCGCGGCGAGCGCCCAGCCGCCCGCCGCGGGCGAGAAGAAGCCGGGCGTGCGGGCCGCCCACCAGAGCCGGGCATCGGCCACGGCCCACTCCGCGGCCCCCTCCCTGGGTATCGCTGCCGGTGGCAGGTACTTGACGTTGTCGCTCACGGCGCCAGTATGCGGACCGGTCCCCGCAGGCCAGAAGGGGTGCAGTGCTACGGAACGGCTACAGCGCGCGGTGCATGCAGACCCTCGGCCAGCGGTCCAGGCCGTGCTCCGCCTCCCGCGCCCGGATCTCCCGCAGGCCCGGAGTGAGCTCGCCGTCGTCCAGGCGCCGGAAGCCGCAGCGCTCGTAGTACGGGGCGTTCCAGGGGACTTCGGTGAAGGTGGTGAGCGTCAGCGCGGGCACCCGCTCGAGCACGGCGTGCTCCGCGAGGTGCTCCAGCAGGGCCCTGCCGATGGCGCGGCGCGCGTGGTCCGGGTGCACCGACACCTGCTCGACGTGCAGGGCGCCGTCCACGCGGTCGGCGATCAGGTACGCGGCCGGGGGCGAGTCCCCGGCCCCGGCCCCGCCCTCGCCCTCGCCGTCGCCGTCGCCGTCGACGGCGACCCAGGCCAGCCCGGCCGCCACGTACCGGTCCAGTTCCCCGACGGGCAGTGGCTCGTCGTCCGCGATCTCCGGCATGCCGATGTCCCGGAAGCACAGTCCGGCGGCCCTCTCGATGTCCTGGAGGTCCGTCAGTTCGTCCCGGCGTGCTGCTCTGATGTGCATGGGCCGCATTCTTCCACCTCAAGATCCCTTTCGGGTAAGGCAGTTGATCCAATGCGGGGGTGGGTACGATCGCTGCCGAGGGGGACACATGACACACAGACGCGGCTCCGCGCTGCGCGCCTGCGGGTGCGCGGCAGCGGGCCTGTTGGTACTGGCGGGCTGCTCGGCCGGGGGCGGGGCGAAGAGCGGCGCGGGCGGGCACACCCCGGCCGCGACCACCGCCCCGGCGAGCGGGAGCGCGAGCACGACCGCGGCGCCCGCGCCCACGAAGCCGGCCGCGCCGGCCGCCCCGCTCGTCCCCGCCGTGGACGAGTCCAAGCAGCCCCGGACGGCCGCAGAGGCCCGCGCCCTCCTCGCCCGCATCGTGGTCGACCAGGAGGCGTTCGGCCCCGAGATCGTGCGCCGGACCCCGTTCGAGAGCGATCCGCACCGCTGGCCCGTCCTCGACGAGGCCTGCGTCTGGCAGACCTCGCGGCTGCCCGATGACGTACTCGCCACCAGCACCCGGTACTTCCAGCTCCCGGCCGCGGAAGGCCACGGACGCGTGCAGATCAACGTGACCGTGACCGTGCACCGCAACCGCCAGGACTCCGGCTGGGAGACCGCCCACGCCATGGAGGAGGTGCTGCGCTGCCCCGACCAGCGGCTGCGCGCGGGCGAGGAGCTCAAGGGCCTGTGGGGAGCCTCCCTCTACGAGGGGGAGCAGCTGAACGGCTGGACGGAGGACGCCTTCACCGAATCCGGCGAGTACGTCAGCGAGGAGGACGGCGGCCCGTACCCCTACCTGTGGTCCCAGGGGCAGTTCGGGCCGGTCACCATCGCCGTGGCGGGCAAGGGCGCGGCGGGCTTCGCGCAGGAGGCGCTGAGCGCGCTCGTCGTCCAGGGCACCGCCCGCATGATGCTGCAGGCCAAGCAGCAGCTCGGAAAGGCGGAGGGCTGATGGAACGGCTGCACCCCTCGGACCCCTCCCGGATCGCGGACTACCGCCTCCTCGGGCGGCTCGGCGCCGGCGGCATGGGCGTCGTCTACCTGGGCCGCACCGACGATGGCGCGCTCGCCGCCGTGAAGGTGATCCGCGCCGAATACGCCGACGAGGACGATTTCCGGGCGCGCTTCCGCCGCGAGGCGGACATCGCCGCCGAAGTCGACAGCCCCTGGGCCGTCCGGATCACCGGCGCCGACCCGGAGGCCCGCGAACCCTGGCTGGCCACCGCCTTCGTCGCCGGTCCCTCCCTCGCGGAGGCCGTCGGGGCCCACGGGCCGCTCCCGCTGCGCGCCGTACGGGTCCTGGGCAAGGCCATGGCCGAGGCCCTCGGGGTGATGCACGGGCAGGGCCTCGTGCACCGCGACGTCAAACCCGGCAACGTGCTGCTGGGCATGGACCGGCCCCGGCTCATCGACTTCGGGATCGCGCGGGGCGGCGAACACACCGCCCTGACCTCCGCGGACGCCGTCCTCGGCACCCCCGGCTTCATCCCGCCCGAGCAGGCCGAGGGCCGCCCCGCCGAGCCGGCCGGCGACGTCTTCGCGCTCGGCTGCCTGCTCGCCTACGCCGCCACCGGCCGGCTGCCCTTCGGCAGCGGCACAGTCGAGGCCGTGCTCTACCGCACCGTCCACGACGAGCCCGAGTTCGGCCCGGAGGTCCTCGCCGACCCCGAACTCACCGCGCTGCTGCGGACCTGCCTCGCCAAGCACCCCGACATCCGCCCCACCGCCGCCGAACTCGACGCGGCGCTGACCGAGGACGCCCCGGGGGAGGGGACGGCCTGGCTGCCCGATCCGGTCGTCGCCATCATCGCGGAGCGCGCCGCAGCCCTGCTGGCCCTGCCCGGCATCGACGAGACCACCGCCGACCCGGACGCGGCCCCCGCCCCGGGCGCCGGACCCGCGCCCTCGCGCAGGCGCTTCCTCGGCTTCGCCGCCGCGGGCGCCGTGCTCGCGGCCGGCGGAGGCGTGGCGACCTGGCTGGCCCTGCGCGATGACGGCAAGGAGAAGAAGGCGGCGGCGCCCGCGCCCCGGAAGTGGGTGATCGGTGTGCAGGCCGACCTCTCCGGCCCGCAGAAGGCCCTCGGACAGGCCCAGGAACGCGGCGTCCGGCTCGCCGTCGACGCCTTCAACTCCCGCAAGGACAAACCCTTCACCCTCACCGTGGCCACCGCCGACGACGCCGGCCGGGCCGACCGCTCCGCCGAGGCCGCCGCCGGCCTCATCGCCGACCGCGACGTGCTCGCCGTCATCGGCCCGACCGGCAACGCCACGGTCCCCCCCTGCCTCGAGCTGTACGGCGAGGCCGCGCTGCCCCTGCTCACCGTCTCGGCCCTGGCCACCTCCTTCGGCGTCACGGACCGGCGCAGCTTCTTCCAGACCAGCGCCCTCTCCCTCGGCCAGGGCTCCGCCGTCAACCTCCAGCTGGTCGCCGGCCAGGGAGCGCGCCGGCTCGGTGCGCTCTGCGACCGGGAGGGCGACGTCGAGGGCTGGCAGGCGGTCCTGCAGGGCAACCGCACCCTCACCATCGTCTCCCCGCAGGCCACGTCGTACGGACGGGTCGTGCCGCGCGGCGCCGGGGACCTGTCCCCGGTCGTCAAGGACATGCTGGCCCACGGGATCGACTCGTTCTTCTACTCCGGCACCCCGGCCGGTGCGGCCAAGGTGGCCGGGCTGCTCGCCGCCGAGGGCTTCAGGGGGCCCCGGGCCGCCGACTACACCATCGTGGGCCCCGAGTTCCTCGCCGCTGCGGGCCCGGCCGCCGAGGGCTGGCAGCTGCTCGCCCCGTACACCGGGCCGGAGGCCCCCGGAATCGCCGACGTCGCCCGGGCCCACCGGGCGGCGTACGGCGCGGCGCCCGAGGCCTGGACGGCCGAGGCCTACGACGCGGCCGGTCTGGTCATCGACCGGCTCGTGGCGGCGGCGGGCGGCGGCGCCCGGCCGGCCCGCGCCGATCTGCTGACCGCCCTCGGCAAGGGATCCTTCCGGGGCCTGACGAAGGAGTACACCTTCGACGAGTACCGGCAGGTGAAGGGCAACACGTACTACGCCCACCGCGTGGAGGGCGGCCGGATCCGCTACACGGGCCCGGCCGGCCAGGCCCCGCCGGCGTAGCGGCGGATGCGCCCCCTGCTGCCCGCCGATCCGGCCGCGATCGGCGGAAACCGTCTGCTGGGCCGTCTCGGCTCGGGCGGCATGGGCACGGTCTACCTCGGCCGTTCCCCCGCCGGGACCCTCGTCGCGGTCAAGGTGATCCGCGCCGACCACGGCGCCGACCCCGCCTTCCGCGCCCGGTTCCGCCGCGAGGCGGAAGCCGCGGCGGGGCTGGCCGGGCGCTGGGTGGTCCCGGTGATCGCGGCCGACCCGGAGGCCCGCGAGCCCTGGCTGGCCACCCCGTTCGTGCCCGGGCCGTCCCTGTCGGAGGCCGTGTCCGGGTACGGTCCGCTGCCCGCCCGGAGCGTACGGATCCTCGGGGCGCGGCTCGCCGAGGCCCTGGCGGAGGTGCACGCGGCCGGGCTCGTCCACCGCGACGTGAAACCGGGGAACGTACTGCTCGCTCCGGACGGCCCCCGCCTGATCGACTTCGGGATCGCGCGGGTCGCCGGGGCGACCACCCTGACGGCCGCCGACGCGGTCGTCGGCACCCCCGGCTACCTGGCACCGGAACTGGCCCGCGCGGGCGGCCCGGCGCCGGGCCCGGCCGGGGACGTCTTCTCCCTCGGCTGCGTCCTCGCGTACGCGGCGACCGCGCGGGGGCCGTTCGGCGGCGGGCACGCGGCCGCGGTGGTCTTCCGCACGGTGCACGACGAGCCCGAACTGGGCGATCTGCCGGCCGAGTTGCTGGAGGCGGTGAGCGCCTGCCTGGTGAAGGAGCCCGAGGCCCGGCCGACCCTCGCGGAACTGACCGGCCTCCTGGCCGGGGGTGATCCGGGGGACGACGACGGCCGGGACTGGCTGCCGGCCCCGCTGCCCCGGCTGATCGCCGAACGCTCCACCCGGGCCCTGGACCTCCCCGCCCCCGAGCCCACCCGGATCGACACGCCGGAGGCCGGAACGGGGACCCGCGGGAACTTCACCCGCAGGCGGCTCCTCGCGGCGGGCGGAGCCCTGCTCGCGGCCGGCGCACCGGTCGCCTGGTTCACCACGCGGGGGCGCGGCGGCACGGGCGCACCCCCGGCCGGTTCCGGGCGGGACCTGCCCCTGCTCACCCTCGGCCTCCAGGCCGATCTGACGGGGCCGGGCAAGGCCACGGGACAGGCGCACGAGCGCGGCATGCGGCTGGCCGTCGATCGGCACAACGCCCGCAAGGACGCCGTGTTCCGGCTGGCCCTGCGCGTCGCGGACGACGGCGGCGACCGGGCGCGCGCCGCGCAGACGGTCAAGGAACTGGCCGCCGACCCCGCGGTGCTGGCGCTCGCCGGGCCCACCTGGGAGGCCGCGGTGCCCGACCTCGCCACCGCGTGCACCACGGCCGGTCTCACCTTGCTGCTGGTCTCGGTCAACGGTCTGGACGAGGCCCAGTTCCGCGGCTGGCGGACGCTCTGCCCGACCCGTCCCGCCTGGGACTACGTGACCAACCCCGTGATCCACTACCTGACCAACGTGCGGCCCTCGCGCCGGACCGCGGTCGTGGAGGACGCGGCCGGCGGAGACGAGGGCTGGCGGATCTCCCGCGTGCTCCAGCAGAGCCCCCCGGGCAAGGGGTCGGTGAGCGTCCACCGGATTCCCGAGGGCGGCTCCGACTTCGCGGGCGCCGTACGGGACCTGACGGCCGCCGGGGCGGAGGGGGTGGTGTACGCCGGGACCTCGCCGCAGCGTGCGGGGCTGCTGGCCCGCGCCCTGGCCGACGCCGGGTTCCGGGGCCCCCGGGCGGGCATCCAGCACATCATGGAGCCGGAGTTCCTGAGCACGGCCGGCCCGGCGGCCGAGGGCTGGGAGATCGGCGCCTTCTTCACGGATCCCACGGCCGTGCCGGCCGCCGCCGGGTTCGTCTCCGCGTACCGGGCCGCGTACGGGGAGGCGCCCGCCCGGTGGGCCACCGAGGCGTACGACGGCGTCGGCCTGCTGGCGGACTGCCTGACGGGACTCGGGGAGGAGGCCCGGGACAGGGCGGGCCTGGTCCGCCGCTTCCCCCGGCAGACGTACGAGGGCCTGGCCAAACCGCTGGCCTTCGACGCCGACACCCACGCCCTCACCGGTGCGCGGGTGTCGTACCTCTACCGCGTCGAATCCGGCGCGTACCGCTACCTGGGGCCGTACCCCGACGTCACCTGAGGCGGAGCCGGCGCCGGCGCCGGATCAGGATTCCCGCGGCCGCCCCGGCGAGGGCGAGCACCGCCACGCCCGCGGTCGTCCACCAGAGGCCCGCATCGGCGTCGTCGCCGGCCGGCTCGGGAGCCCCGGCGGTGGCCGGGGCACCGGCGAGGGTGGACGCGGTCACGGGCGCGGCAGCAGTGGCCGGGGCAGAGGGCTGCGCGGAGGGCGCCACCGAGGGGGCCGGTGCGCCGGTGGCCGGCGCCGGGTCCACCACCGGTACGGCGACGTCGAGTTCCCCGTGCCCGAGGGACGGGAAGCCCACGTCGACGGTGACCTTCCAGGAGCCCGGCGGCAGGGCCTCGGCCGTGGTCCACGCGGCCTTCGAGGGGCCGGTGTCACGGATGAGGCGCCAGGGGCCGAGCGTGCGCGAGCCGTCCGGGCTCGTCGCGTTCACCGTGGCGGCGACGGCCTCCTCGATGGCGTCCCCGTCGTTCTCCCAGGTGATGTCGGCGGTCACCCGGCCTTCCCGCTGCCCCGTGACCACCACCTTCACGGTGTCCCCGTGGGCGTGGGCGGTGACGGGTGTCAGGAACATGAGGCCGAGTACGGCGAGTACGGCGGGTACGGCTGCCCGTACGGCCGGGAAAGCGATCTTGGTGCGCATCGTCGCGTCTCCGCTCGGGAAGAGGGGTCCGGCGGGCGGCCGCCGCGCGGGGCGGCCGTCCGCCGGGTAGGAATCACGGCATTGGCCCGTCAGGCCGTCAGCCGGCCTTCTGCAGGGTCCAGACCTGCGTCGCGCGGCCGTCCGCGCGCTGGAGGTCGAGCAGCCAGTTCCCGTAGTAGGGGCGGCTGCTCACGGTGAGGGCGAAGCCGCCGCTCGGGTCCGTGATCGTCACCGAGCCCGACTTCGACGAGACCTTCCAGTTCTGCGCGGTGTTCGAGCCGCACGGCTGCTGCGCGATCCACATGCCCGCGGCGGGGGTGCCGCCCGGCTGGAGGCACTTGCCGGAGGCGGCGGACTTGATGCGGACCTGCCCGCTGCCCGCGTCGTCGAAGTACCACTGCTGCTGCGCGTACCCGTTGGCGCGGCCGCCGACGAGGACGGTGCCGTCGGCGGTGCGGCCGCCCCACAGCTCCGCGGCCATGCCGGTGCTGCCGTTGCCGAGCGTGTACTTGGTACCGGGGGCGGTGGTCGATCCGCCGCCGCCCGTGCCCGACGTCGTACGGAAGGACGCGGCCTTGCCGGGCCCGCTGTCACGGCCCGAGGAGTCGCGGACGGAGACGGCGATCTTGTACGAGGTGTCGGGGCTCAGGTTGTAGATGCGCAGCGACTGCGACTGGACCCACGTCAGGTGCTTGCCGTTCAGCAGGACCTGGTACCAGGAGGCGCCCTCGACCTTCGGCCAGCTGACCACGACGGAGTCGGACCGGATCTGGCCCGCCGTCACCGCGGGGCCGCCGGTGGGCTGCTTCGTCGGGCTCGCCGTCGGCTTCTTGGTGGGCGTCGGCGTGGGGGTGGGGTCGGTGCCGCCGCCCTTGCTCTTCATCAGGAACTGGTTGTCGGCGATGTTCCAGTGCGTGGCCAGGTAGCTGCCGGCCTTGGGGCTGGTGTGGAAGTAGTCGTCGTGGTTGCAGTCGAGGATGTTCTCCGACGCCTGGTTGGTGCAGATGTTGCGCATCTGCGGGTAGTACGGGGTGTCCGAGTAGCACATGACGTCGTACTCGTCCGTGCAGTGCGCGCCCCGGCTGGTGTTCGGTGCGCTGTTGTTGACCGCGCCCAGGTTGTGGCCGAGTTCGTGCGCGGCGGTGTGTCCGCCCCAGCAGCCGGAGTCCGTACGCCCGTAGGACGGGCCGAAGTTGCTCTGGTTGTTCTGGCCGGGCCGCTCGTCGCCGTTGAACGTGCCGATGCCGCAGTAGACCTGGGTGTCGGCGAAGATCATGTACTTGCGGTCGCGGCGGTCGAGGCCCTTGCCGGCGAGCGCGTTGTTCGTCGCGCTGAACTCGGACAGCGCCGAGTCCGGGAGCTCGATGTTGAGCACGGTCGGCGTGCAGTCGGCGGCCGTCACGTAGCGGATGTGGCGGATTCCGCCGGTCTCCTGGGCGCTCGCTGCGTAGATGACGTCGGCGTCGGCCGCCCACTTGCGGAACGAGGCGGCGTACTGGGCGTACCGGTCGCGGCCGGGACCGTGCACGTACACGACCTGGACGCGGTTGCCGGTGCTGCCGTCACCGTCGCACTGGACGGTCTGGCCCGCGGGCCCGGCGGCCACGGTCTGGCCGCCCGAAGCGGCGGCGGGCGCGTCGGCCTTGGTCTTGGCGGACCCGGCGTCGGCGGCAGCGGGCGCGTCCTGAGGACGCCCGCCGCCTTCCGTGGTGGCCGGGTCGTCCACGGCGGGGTGGGCCGGATCGGCGGCCGCGGCCGTCTCCTTGACGGCGGGCGCGATGTCCTTCGTGATGTCGACGCCCTTGGGCGGGGCGTCGGGGCCGTGGGTGCACAGACCGCCCTGGGTGCGGTACACGCCCACGCACCGGTCGCCCTTGGGAGCGGCCTGGAGGCCGTCGTACACCATGCCGCGGTCGGTCTCGTTGGCGGGAGCGGCCGACAGCGGGGCCGGCTCCTGGTCCCGGGCGGGCTCGGCGGCCATCACGGCCGTCTCGGCCGCGGCCCCGGAGGCCTCCCCGGCCTCGGCGCCGTCTCCGAGGCCGGAGTAGGCGATGCCTGCGGTGATCACCGCCGCCGAAGCCATGGCGGCGGTGAGGAGTATCAACCGCCGGGGTTTGCGGCGGTGTTCGCGTCGTCTGCGTCGTCCTGTCATGGGCACCTCAAGTCGTTGGTCGGATGACTGGGTGCGCGGAAGCCTGCCAGACGAATGCGCCGGAGAATTCGGACAAAGGTGAGGGGGGCTCAAGAAACCGTTCTGTTACCTGTCGCTCAAATTTGACGAACAATCAATCTGCAATAAAACAAGGCCAGTTACGCGCGTCGCAGTTGATTGGTCCAGGCCTTGCGGGATGATTCGTTATCGAATCGAGATATGGCGAGTTCGCTTGTTGACGGGAATTCAGTCAGGGATTCATCCAATTACTACCTGTCGAATTCCCTCCGTTACGACCCGTGAGGAACCGTGGCGTCCGGTCGGCCTCGCGCCCGTCCGGATCGCTCCGGCGTCGGGGTGGCCCCTTCTCTGCCCCGAGCCCTGAACGGTGACGCGGCGAAGGCGAAGTCCTCCCTCGCCCTCGAGGCCCCCTGTCAGCCGGCGCCGTCCCGGTAGCGTCCCGGGGTCGTGCCGAACTCCCTGCTGAAGGCATGGGACAGGGCGTACGGAGTGCCGTAACCGACCCGGCGGGCGATGGCCGCCAAGGGGTCCGGGGTGTCGCGCAGCATGGTGGCGGCGAGCGTCAGGCGCCACCAGGCGAGGTACGCCATCGGGGGGCGGCCCACCAGGGCCGTGAACCGGCGGGCCAGTGTGGCGCGGGAGACGCCCGCCTCGGCGGCCAGCCGGTCGTTGCTCCACGGCGCGGACGGCTCCGAATGCAGCGCCCGCAGGGCGGCCGCCGTCACCGGGTCGCCCAGCACGGCCGGCCAGGCCCCGGTCGTGTCCTCGGCCACCCACGATCGGACCATGTACACGAGCAGCAGGTCGAGCAGGCCGGGGACCGCCAGGCAGGATCCCGGCCGCTGCCCGTCCAGCTCCCGGCCCAGCAGGTCGATGGCGGCGCGCAGTTCGGGCCGGACGCCGACCCGGTTCGGCAGGTGCACGACCGGCGGCAGCTCCGCCAGCAGCGGATGCACGCGGCTGTGGTCGAGCCGGTACTTGCCGCACAGCAGCTCGACCTCCCCCGGGGCGGCGCCCCGCAGCGGGCCCGGCGCCTTCCCGCCCGTCCACTGCTCGAAGGGCACGGCCCGCTCCACCGTCCCGGCGTCGGCGGGGGAGTCGGCGATCACGTGCCCGGTACCGTGCGGCAGCAGCACGGCGTCCCCGGCGCCGAGCGGGACCGGGGAGCCGCCGTCGGGCAGCAGCCAGCATCTCCCCTCCAGCACCACGTGAAACCCCGCGCCGTCGTACGGAGCCAGCCGTGCACACCAACTTCCGCTCACCCGGACCCGGTTGGAGGAGGCCTGCCCCGTGCGCACCGCCGATATCGCATCGCTCACCACATCCATCGGATCAGAGTACGGAACCGGACTGAGACGCACGCGTATCCAGACGAGCAGAACGGGCATTGAGGAACTCACGGCGCCGTTCCTATCGTCGAGGACATGAGCAACGAGAGCGCACAGCGCATGATCCTGGGAGACGTCGAGGTCATCCGGGTGGTGGAGTGGCAGGGCCCCTTCGTCCCGGCCCGGGACCTCGTGCCGGACGCCCCGGCCGAGGTGTGGAAGAGCAACGGGCACCGGCTGGCGCCGGACCACTGGGAGCCGGAATCCGACAGGGCCGTGATGGCGCTCCAGACCTGGGTGCTGCGCAGCGCCGGGCGGACGGTGCTGGTCGACACCGGCGTGGGCAACGGGCGGGAACGGCCCGGTTCGCCGCAGTTCCACCAGTGGCAGGGCGACTTCCTCGGACGGCTGGCCCGGGCCGGCGTCCGTCCGGAGGACGTGGACGTCGTCGTCAACACCCACGTCCACGCCGATCACGTCGGCTGGAACACGGTCGGAGCACAGGGGGAGTGGGCGCCGGCCTTCCCCAACGCCCAGTACCTCATCCCGGCCGCCGACGACTTCCACTTCGGTCCCGGCAACGCGTACGCGCAGGGTCTGCGGGAGGACGACCGGCTCATCTACGAGGACAGCATCGAGCCCGTCCACCGGGCCGGGCAGTCCCTGCTGTGGGACGGCGCCCACCGCATCGACGAGAACCTCACCCTGGAATCCGCACCCGGGCACACCCCCGGCTCCTCCGTGCTGCGGCTCGCCTCGGGCGCCGACCGGGCGGTCTTCGTCGGCGACCTCCTGCACAGCCCGGTGCAGATCCTGGGGCCCGCCTGCAACAGCTGCTTCTGCATGGACGAGCACCAGGCCGAGGCCAGCCGCCGCCGTGTCCTCGAACGCGCCGCCGACGAGCGGGAGCTGGTCGTCCCCGCCCACTTCGGCGGGCCGGGAGCCGTGGAAGTGCGCCGGGACGGCGACGGCTTCGCCCTCGCCCGATGGGCGGCCTGGGGCCAGGAATAGGGGGTGCCCCCGCTCAGCCCTCGCCCGGGAGGAGGAACGCGCGCCGCTCCTCGGCCGACAGCCCGTGCAGGAGGCGCGAGCGGGCACGGCGCAGCAGGGCGTCCGGGTCGGTCTCGGACACGTCCCAGATCCGCACCGTGCGGTCGCGCGAGGCGGTCACGAGGCGGGAGCCGTCCGGGTGCCAGTCCAGGCTGTTGACCCAGTCGCCGCCGACCCCGACGACGGCGAGCTGCGAAGCCGTCCGCGGGTCCCACAGGCGGACCGTGCGGTCCCGGGACGCGGAGGCGATGCGGGTACCGTCCGGCGACCAGGCCACGCCCTGCACCCGGTCCTCGTGGCCGGTCATGACGGCGAGTTCGACGCCGAGCGCCGGGTCCCAGAGGCGGAGCGTGCGGTCCCGGGAACCGGTGACCAGACGGGTGCCGTCGGGCGACCAGTCGACCTTCCAGGCGTGGTCGGCGTGGCCCGTCAGCACGGTCCGGGCGAGCCCCGTGTCCGTGTCCCACACGACGACGCTCCACCCGGTGCCGGAGGTGGCGAGCAGCCGGCCGTCCGGGGACCAGGCCGTCCCGGTGAGCCAGTCGTCGTGGCCGCGGACGCGCGGCCCGGACTCCAGGACGTGCAGGACGGCGCCCGTGGCCGCGTCCCAGATCCGAACGGTGCTGTCGCGCGAGGCGGTGGCGACCCGGGCGCCGTCCGGCGACCACGCGATGTCGGACAGCTCGTCCCGGTGCCCGCGCAGTTCGGTACGCGAACCGCCGCCCGGACCGGGTCGCCACAGCAGGGCCCGCCCGTCGCGCAGGGCCGCCGCCACCCGGGCGCCGTCGGGGGACCAGGCGACGTCCGCCACCTCGGCCGCGGGGCGCAGCAGGTCCGTCTGGCGGCCGGAGCGCGGCTCCCACAGCCGGACGGTCCCGTCCTGCGAGGCACTGGCCAGCTGCCCGCCGTCCGGGGACCAGGCGGCGTGCCACACCGAATCCTCGTGGCCGTGCAGGCTGCCGGTCCGTTCGGCGGCGTCCCAGACGGCGAGGACGCAGTCGCGGGAGGCGCTGGCCAGCCGTGTCCCGTCCGGTGACCAGGAGACGGCGTACAGGGTGTCGGTGTGGCCGGTCAGCCAGAGCGCGGCCTCCGCCGCGGGACCGTCAGGCGCGGGACCGTCCGGTACTCCGGTCAGCTCCCAGACGCGCACCCCGCGGTCCTGGTCGCCCGCGGCCAGCCGCCGCCCGTCCGGTGACCAGGCCAGGCAGTTGAGGCCGTCCATGCTGTCGAGCCGCCGGTCCACCGTCCAGGTGCCGGTCGACCAGATCCGCACCGTACGGTCCTTGGACGAGGAGGCGAGCCTGCTCCCGTCCGGGGACCAGCACACGGCCTCCACCGTGTCCTGGTGCTCCCGCAGTTCGCGCACGGTCTCCCCGGTGTCCGCCGCCCGGATCCGCACGACCGTTCCCTCGCCCGCGCTGGCGATCCACCGGCCGTCGGGGGACCAGGCCACGGCCCACACCGGTCGTGCGTGCCCCTGGAGGGCCATCACCTCGGCGTACGTGCCGGCCGGGCCGGTGTCCCAGACGCGCAGGACCCGGTCGCTGCCGACGGAAGCGAGGCGGCTGCCGTCCGGTGCCCAGGCGATGCCGGTCACCCCGTGGCCGGCATCGCCGTGCCGCAGCGAGGCGAGGGGCGTCCAGGTGGCGGTGGACCAGATGGCGACCGCCCCCTCCCGGGTGCCGCAGGCGATCCGGGACCCGTCGGGCGACCAGGCCACGGAGCGGATCCAGTCGCGCCCCGTCAGGTGCACGGCGGGCTCCGCCGCGAGGTCGGCCCCGGCGTCCGCTACGGGCCACGCGCGCAGCCCCCCGTCCCCCGAAGAGGCCGCCAGCCACCTGCCGTCCGGCGACCAGGCCGCATCCGTCACGGAGGCGCGGAAGCCCCGGTGGACCCCGAGCAGCCGGGAGGAGCCCAGCGCGGTGCGCAGCGCCTGGGCCAGCGCCGGCGTGAGCCCGCACTCCTCCGCCGCGGCCACCCCGGCCGCCACGGCCGACTCCGGCCTGCGCTCGGCGCTTTCGAGCACCCGCAGCGCCACCGCGTCGGCCGTGCGCGCCAGCGTCGCCCGGTCCGCCCGCGCCGAGCGGTCCACGAACTCCGCGACCAGCGCCGCCGCGCCCAGCGCCCGGGCGGACCCCTCCATCCACTGCCGCGCCAGGACGAGCCGTTCCCCGGCCAGCAGGTACGCGTCCGGGCGGCCGGCGTGCTCCCAGTCCTGGGCCCAGCGCTCCAGTTCCGTACGCCGGTGCAGCTCGTCGGCGCGGGCGGCGACCGCCTGGCTCAGCGGCGGCCACCGCCGGAACAGCGCCTCGTGGGCCACGTCCAGCGTCCCGCCGTCGCCCGTCAGCAGCCGCCCGGCCACGAACGCGTCGGCGACCTCGAGCTGCGCCGGCTCCAGCTCGGCGCGCGGCACCCGGCGCCGGGTGGGCTCGCCCCGGTCCACCGTGACGAAACGCAGCAGCGCGGGCAGGACCGGTGCCTGCCCGCCCAGCTCGGCCGTGATCCGGTCGGCCCGCTCGGACAGGGCGCCGGGGACCCCGCCCAGAGCGCGGTAGGTCTCGTGGGTCACCGTCCCACCCGAGCCGCCCGCGCGCAGGTACAGCTCCTGCAGGGTGTAGGCCAGCAGCGGCAGGGCGTCGCCGCCCCCGCAGTCGTCGACCATGCGGGCGACGACGCCGGGTGCGAAGGAGAGGCCGGCCTGTTCGGCGGGCCGCTCGATGACCTCGTACAGCTCCTCGCGGCCGAGCGCCCCGATCGCCATGGTGTCCCGGACCAGCTCGGCGAGCCCGCCCTCCAGGACGCCGGTGAGGAAGTCCGAGCGCAGGGTGGCCACCACCCACAGCTGCGGATCCTCGCGCAGGGCCGTGCGCAGCACCGTGAGGAATGCGGTGCGCTCCTCGGGACCGGACAGCGTGAGCAGCTCCTCCAGCTGGTCGACGACGACCAATGCGGGCCGGGCGTCCGGCAGCCGGTCCAGTCGCAGGCGCAGCGCGCCGACCGGGTCCGTGCCGGGTGAGAAGGGCTCGGCCACCGCCCAGCGCCTGCGCCGCCGGGCCAGCGCGGGCAGCAGTCCGGCCCGGACGAGCGAGGACTTGCCGCTGCCTGACGGCCCGACGACGGTCACGCACCGCGCCGCCCGCCCGGGCACCGCCGGATGCAACCGGCCCACCAGCTCGGAGACTTCGCGGTCGCGGCCGAAGAAGACGGCCGCATCGGCCTCGGTGAAGGCTTCGAGGCCGGGATAGGGCGGCTGCCCGGAAGTCCACGTCCGCCGGACGGCCACGGGCCGGTCGAGGTAGTGCAGCCAGACCTGACCGGCGACCAGCGCCAGCACCCCGAGGCCCAGCAGCGGCACCGACCAGGTCCGCAACAGCCGCAGCGGGAACGGGACGTCACCGTCCTCGCTGGTCGCGTAGTTCGTCGTGACGGCCAACAGCGCCCCGACCAGGACGAGCAGGACATCGAGTATGAGTTTGACAGGCCGTCGGTCCACCCCGACAACCTAACCCGGCAGAACGGCGCCGCTCGGCCGGAGTCAGCGAGCGCCCGTGGGGCCGAGCAGCCCGCGGAGGTCGATGACCTCGTAACCCTCCTCCTGGACCGCGTCGATGATCCGGGGGAGGGCCTGGGCGTCGATGACGACCCCGTCGCCGGTGCTGCCCACGTGCATCTGGAGGATCGCGCCGGGCGCGAGTGCGCCGACGGCCCGCTCGACGGCCTCGTCCACGCTCATACCGCCCTCCGCCCCCAGGTAGCCGTTGGTGTCCGTGGTGAACTCGACGGCCGCGTACCCGAGGTCGTTGACGTCCGCCACGGACTCCTCGGAAGTGGCGCTGTACGGGAACCGGAAGAAGGGCAGCGGCTCCGTACCGGAGGCCGCGCGGATCGCCGCGTCGGCGCGGCGGACCTCGTCCGCACGCTCCGCCGTGCTCAGGTCGTCGAAGTAGGGGTGGCTGTGCGAATGGTTGCCCAGACCGTGCGCGGCGCCCATGGCACGGACCGCGGCGGGGTGCTCCTCGGCGAACTGCCCGGTCGGGAAGAACGTCGCGGACAGCCTGCGGCGGCGCAGCTCGGCGAGGACCGTGCCGATCCCGCTCTCGTCCCAGGCGGCGTTGAAGGTGAGCGCCACCACCTTGCGGGAGGTGGGCATCCGGCGGATCTCCCGGCCCAGCAGCTCCGCCGGCACCGGTACCGGGCCCGAACGCCCCGTCCGCGTCGGCGGCGACGCCGCCGACGCGACCGCACACGGCGCCAGCGCAGCGGCCGCCGGTGAAAGCGCTGCCAGCGAAAGCGCCGCCAGTGCGGCGCGTCGTCCCGGGTCCACCATCGTCGCCTCACCCTCCGTACGGTCTGCGACGACTATGGAAGAGCCGGAGCCCGCTGCCCGGCAGGCCCGGCCGGGCACCCGGGTGATCTCAGACGGGCATCCGGCGCAGCCGGGTGGTGAGGTGGTGCTGCAGCGGCCGGCCCACCGCCGCCATGTCGTGGGTGACCGTCATCTCCCCCTCGCGCAGGGCGTAATGGCGCCGCGTGCCGGTGACCACCTTGGCCAGCGGGGTCAGCGCCACGTCCTTCGTCTCGATCTCGATCTCCGTGTCCGAGACCCGTCCGACGTACGTCTCGACGATGCCGGTCGGGTGGGCGAGCACGACTTCCAGGGTCGCGTCGGGCGTCACCCGCCACCACCCCGCCTCGCGCCCCGCCGGGCGTACGGGAGCCCCGTCGCCGTCGATCAGCCACGCCCGTGCCTCGTAGCGCAGGAACGGCCGGCCGTCGTGGCTGAAGGTGATCTCCTGCTCGTACCGGAAGTCCTTCTCCAGGGTCGGGTACTGGCCCTCCCCGCGGCCGTGCCAGCGCCCGATCAGCGGGAGAACGGGCTTCAGCAGCGGGTGCGGCTCGGGCCCCTCGCCGAGGACGTGGGTGTCGGGGTACGGATTGTCCTGCGCCGGCTCGAACATGTTCACCTTGCCTGTTGTACGAAGATCCCGGGCTCCGCAGCCTAATGCCCGGCCCCCGGCCGGACCCGCCCGTCCCGGGGAGCGGGACGGGCGGGTCGGCGCGGGTCGGCGCAGGGCAGCCTGGCCGGCCGGATGGGCCGGCCAGGCGGGGCCCGCCCGCTACCGGGTCAGCACGGTCCCGGCCACCGAGGCCGGAACCGGCGCCAGACCGGCCGGCCGGGTGGTGAAGGTGCCCCGGCCCTGGGTCCGGCCGCGCAGCCGGGACGCGTAGCCGAAGAGCTCGGCCAGCGGCACGGCAGCGGTGACCACGGCGGCTCCGGCCCCGGCGGTGGACGCCGAGACCCGGCCCCGGCGGGCCGCGAGGTCACCCAGTACGCCACCCACGGCGTCCTCGGGGACGCTCACCGTCACCTCCACGACCGGCTCCAGCAGTTCCACCGCGCTCGCGCGCAGCGCCTCGCGCAGGCCGAACCGGCCCGCCGCGCGGAACGCCGGCTCCGAGGAGTCCTTGGAGTGGGTCGCCCCGTCGGTGAGCGTGACCCGCAGGCCCGTCACCGGGTAACCGCCCAGGGGACCCTCGGCGAGGGCGTCCCGGCAGCCGGCCTCCACGGCACGCGCGTACTCCTGCGGCACCCGCCCGCCGACGACCGTCGACCGGAACTCGAACACGGCCTCCTCCAGGGGCTCGACATCGAGGACGACGTGCGCGAACTGCCCCGCGCCGCCGTCCTGTTTGACGTGCCGGTACACCAGGCCGGTCACCCCGTGCACGACGGTCTCCCGGTACGAGACCTGCGGACGCCCGACCTCGATCTCCACCCGGTGGGCGCGGCGGACCTTCTCCACCGCCACCTCCAGATGGAGTTCACCCATCCCCGACAGCACCGTCTGACCCGTCTCCGGGTCGGACCGCACCGCCAGCGAGGGGTCCTCCTCGACCAGCCGCGCCAGCGCCGAAGCCAGCCGCCCGGTGTCGGTGCTGCGCCGGGCCTCGACCGCCACCGACACCACCGGGTCGGCCACCGACGGCGGTTCCAGGACCAGCGGCGCCCCCGGCGCGCACAGGGTCGTGCCCGCCCGGGCCGCCTTCAGCCCGATCACCGCGACGATGTCGCCCGCGCACGCCTCCTCCCGCTCCTCGTGCCGGTCGGCCTGCACCCGCAGGATCCGGCCGACGCGCTCGGTACGGCCCGTCGCCGGATCAAGTACCGACTCGCCCTTGCGCAGCGTGCCCGCATAGACCCGTACGTAGGTGAGCCGCCCCGTGGCCGTGGCCGTCACCTTGAAGGCGAGGGCCGCGAACGGCTCCGCCGGGTCGGGGGCGCGCTCCTGCTCCGCGCCGCCCGCCACCGTCCCGCGCACCGGCGGCATGTCCGCCGGCGAGGGCAGGTACGCCAGTACGGCGTCCAGCAGCGGCTCGACACCGCGGTTGCGGTACGCCGAACCGCAGAGCACCACCACGGCGTCCCCGCTCAGCGTCAGCTCCCGCAGCGCGCGGACCAGGGTCCGTTCGGTCAGCGCCGACGTCGCGCAGAACTCCTCGAGGGCCTGTGCGTGCAGCTCGGCCACCGATTCCTCGAGCAGCCGGCGCCGCCGCAGGGCCTCCTCCCGCAGGGATTCGGGGACGGGACCGACCTCGTACGCGTCGGAGCCGGCACTCCAGAGCAGTGCGCGCATCGCCGGCAGGTCGACGACACCGGTGAAGGCGTCCTCCTGGCCCACGGGCAGCTGGACCACCAGCGGAACGGCGCCGAGCCGCTCCCGGATGGAGGCGACGGCCCTGTCGAGGTCGGCGCCCGCCCGGTCCAGCTTGTTCACGAACGCGATCCGCGGCACCCCGTACCGGTCGGCCTGGCGCCACACCGACTCGCTCTGCGGCTCCACTCCGGCGACGGCGTCGAACACCGCGACCGCCCCGTCCAGCACGCGCAGGGAACGCTCGACCTCGTCGGCGAAGTCGACGTGCCCCGGGGTGTCGATGAGGTTGATGCGGTGTCCGCCCCAGGTACAGCTGACGGCCGCGGCGAAGATGGTGATGCCGCGGTCGCGTTCCTGGGCGTCGAAGTCGGTGACGGTCGTGCCGTCGTGGACCTCGCCGCGTTTGTGGACGGCGCCGGTCGCATACAGGATGCGTTCGGTGATCGTGGTCTTGCCGGCGTCGACGTGGGCGAGGATGCCCAGGTTGCGGACGGCGGTGAGAGGGGTGCTGCGCATGGCCCGAGGCCTTTCGGATGACGAGGAAGAGGGCAGCGCGATTCCCGGACGCGGACCCGCCGCGGCGGCCGGAGGCCGCAGGGGCGGGGCGAACTCGGATGAGCAGAGGTGAACCGAGCCGGGACGAGCCGGACTCAGCTGTGCGTCACGGGCATACGGTGACGGCCGCGCGGCCGGCACCGCACGCTCCGAGACACCGGGATCACGTCGTACCGGGACCGGGGAGCGAAGGCGGCGGTGCGGTGGACGCACATGGCTCGGCTCCCCTTTCTCTCCACTCGGCATGAGGCGGCGCGATGCCCCGACGGCAGCGCGTGAGGCGAGTGTAGTGAGCGAACGCGCCGCGGTGCGCGGCAATTTAGGGCCTGCCGCAGGCTCAGACGCCCGCCCCGAAGTCGGGCAGGATCAGGGACCCGTCCTCGGCCAGGGTGAAGCCGGGGTTGTGGGCGATTTCCCAGGCGTGGCCGTCGGGGTCGGTGAAGACACCCGAGTAGAAGCCGATCGCGTTGACGGCGGCGGGCCGGGTGACGGTGCCGCCGGCCCGCGCGGCGGCGTCGAGCAGGACGTCGACCTCCGCGTCCGTGCGTACGTTGTGCGCCAGGGCGATGCCGCCGAAGCCGGAGGCCGGCGGGGCGTCGGGCAGCCCGCAGTCCGCGGCCAGTTTCCGGCGGTCCCACAGGACCAGGGCCAGACCGCCCGCCTGGTGGAAGACCGTTTCCTCGACCTCGGTGCCGCGCCAGCCGAGTGCCGCGTAGAACCCCTTGGCGCGGGCCACGTCGGCGACCCCCAGGGTGACCAGGCTGATCCGCTGTTCCATTCCGTCACCGTAGCCGCCGGGAGCGTGCCGCGCCGGGAAGGCGTGCCCGGCGGAGGTGTGAGCGGGCCGGAGGTGTGAGCGGGCCGGAGGTGTGAGCAGCCCGGGCGTGGGCAGACCCGGGGTACGGGGCGCGAGCGGTGGAGCCGCGCCCCGGCCATGCGGGCCCGTGGGATCCGCCGGGTCAGGACGCGTCGTCCGGTCCGGCCGGTGCCTCCATCGCGGCGATGCGCCGCCTGACCACGACGGTCGCGGCGGCCGCGCTGAGCCCGAAGGCCACCAGGATCACCGCGGGACGGTCGAGCCGGTGCCCGCTGACGTGGTCGAGCGAGAGGCGCCCGGGCCCGGTGACGCCGAGGCAGGCCGCCACGGACCCGAGGAAGGCCGGGTACTCGAAGCCGCCGCCCTGGGCGAAGAATCCGGCGGGCGCGTGCACGGAAACGGCCCCCGCCATGGCGCCCGCCGCCGCGGCACCGGCCGCCGGAGTGGCGAGCCCGAGCGCGAGCAGGGCGCCGCCGCCCGCCTCTCCGAGTCCGGCCGCGATTGCGCTCTGCCGGCCCGGGGTGAAGCCCATGTGCTCCATCGCCTGGGCGGTGCCGTCGATGCCGCCCCCGCCGAACCAGCCGAAGAGCTTCTGCGTGCCGTGCGCGATCAGTACGCCGCCTGCCGCGAGGCGCAGGGCGAGCAGCCCGAGGTCCTTACGAAGGGTGAAGTGCATGGGGCGACCTTTCGGCAGGCGGGGAACGGATCGGCGGGCGCGGATCGGCGGCATCTGTTCCCGCACTCCGCCCGCTGCCACACCGCACCCCCTGCCGAATGGCGCAGGGGGTGCGGTGTGGGCAGCGGGCGGAGTCCCGGCGTTCGCCGGTCAGTCGGGCGGCTCCGGCACGGCCGGGGGCTCTCCGGGTGAAGGCTCGGGCGGTTGCGGGGAGGGCTCGGGCGGGCGGTCGCCGGGGTCCCGGGGCCGGGGATCGCGCGGGACCGGATCAGGGCTCTCGGGTACGGGTGCGGGGCCTTCCGGCTCAGGCTCTGTGGTCCGGTCCATTCGGCTCTCTCCTCCTGTCCGGCGTCGCGGCTACCGGCTTCCCGCCGGCCAGTCCTGTTCCTCCATGCCGATGGCGTCCTCCAGCTCCCGGTGGGCCGAACTCCAGGCCCCTTCCTGCTGCTCCAGGAGTGCCGCGGCGATGGCGTCCAGCTTGCGCTGGATGGCGTGCTCGGCCCGGCGCTCGGAGTTCTTCAGCAGGGCGAGCAACAGCAGCGACACCGCGCCCATGGCGTCTCCGGCGAGGTGCTGCCATTCCATCGGCAGACGGAACAGGTGCACGGTGGCGAAGGCCGCCACCAGCAGGACGCACAGGAACGAGAAGAACGCGGAGCTCGTGAAGTTCGAGGCGAGTTCCGCCAGCTTCTCGAAGCGGCCGAGCCGCCCGGGTTCGCCCTTCTTCGCCGGATGCGTGAACGTCATGCCCGGCGCCTGCCCCCGTGCGGCCCGCCTAACCCCGTCCCGTACGGGCGATACGCACCGCAGCCGACGGCCACGGAGCGCTCAGGAGAACGCCCCCGGACGGCGGGGGCGGTCCCGGGGGCGTCAGGTGCGCAGGAGCCGGCCGAAGAAGGACCGGTACTTCTGCAGGGCCAGCCGCAGCTCCTCGGTGGCGACCTGCTCGCCCTGCTGCCACTGGCCCTCCAGCTCCTTCTTGTGCTCGGAGAACACGCCGGCCAGCGCCTGCATGACCTCGGCGACCAGGCCGTCGGCCTCGCGCACCGCACCCTGCGGGTCGTCCACGAAGCGGCCCTGGATCTCGCCCCAGGTCTTCCGGTAGCCCTCGGCCTCCCGTTCGGGGAGCAGCGCTTCGGCTTCCCCGGCGGCTTCCCCGCCCGCGGACGCTTCGTCCCGGGAGCCCGGGCCCTCCCCGTAGGCGCCTTCCTCCGCGTCGGTCAGATCGGCCTCCTGCCGCATCTCGCCGCGGTCCGCCGCGCGGGTGTCGTCGGCGGTGGCCTCACCGGGATACAACGGCGGTTGCGCCTGGTCTCCGGACCGGGCGAACTGCTCCGTGGTCAGGCCCTGTTCCTCCGTGCGCCGTTCTTCGTCCTCGTGCATGTCCCGTCACCTCGCCGTTCCGACCAGTTCGTCGAAGAGCGCGCGGTAGTGCACCATCGCCCCGCGCAGCTCCTCCGTGGTTGCCTGTCCCTTGCCGCTGCGTTCGTTGACCTCGTGCGCCGCGCGGTAGTGCTCCAGGGTGCGTCCGTGTTCGACGGACAGTTCGCGCAGCTGCTGGTCGTATCCGGCGGTGGGGTAGCCACGGTCGCGCATCACGCGGGTGATCAGGTCGTCCGCCTGCGACACCGCGCCCTCCGGGCGGTCGACGAACCGCTGCTGAACGGTGTTCCAGGCCTCGGTGTAGCGGTGCCGCTCCTCGGCGGGGAGTTCCCTGATGTCGAGGTCGTCGTGCCGTGCCTGGCGCTTGTGCAGCTCCGTGTCGGCCGCGTGCCTGCTGCCCGTGCTTTCGACGGTGCGCTCGTATTCCGGACCGAAGCGATCCTGCAGCCGGCGCCGCCGCTGGTACATCCAGGCGGCGATTCCGGCGAGGACCAGGACGACGGCGACCGGGATCAGAATGGCGAGAAGTGTGCTGGTGGACATCGCATCCTCCACAGGGCCGGGGCCGGCCGTCTCGTTCGGACGTTCGAAGCGGCGCCTGCCCTGAACCCGCGTGCTCAAACGGGTGGAGGCCGGCCGGCCGCCTGCCGGTGCCCGTTGCCGGGAGTCAGGCAGTAGAGCGCGAAGGCGCGGTCGATCACGGGCATCGCGACGTTGCGGACCCGCACCCCGCCCGCCGTCGTGCCGTGTTCCGTGCCGAGGTGCGCGTGCCCGTGCACGGCGAGATCGGCACCCGCCTCGTCCACGGCCTCCGCCAGCAGGTAGCTCCCGAGGAAGGGATAGATCTCCAGCGGTTCGCCCGCCAGGGTGTCCGGCACCGGCGAGAAGTGCGTCAGCGCGATCCTCAGCACGCTGCCCTCGGCACGCAGTTCGTGCAGCGCCCGGCCCAGGCCCTGCGCGCAGCTGCGGGTGTACCGGATGAACGCCTTCATCTCCGGCTCGCCGAACTCGCTGCCGCTGCGCCCGGCGAAGCCGCCGCAGAACCCCTTGGTCCCCGCCACGCCGACCCTCGTACCGCCGATGTCGAGGACGACGCCCTCGCCCTCGAGGACGCGGACGCCTTCCGCGGCCAGTTCCCCGGCGACGAGGTCCTGCTGGTCGCTCTGGTAGTCGTGGTTCCCCAGGACGGCGACCACGGGCAGCGGCAGCCCGGACACCTCGCGGGCCACGACCCGGGCCTCCTCCGGAGTGCCGTGCCGGGTGAGGTCGCCCGCCAGCAGCAGCAGGTCCGCGCAGTCTCCGAGGGTGTCGAAGGCCGGGCGCAGCACCCCCGCGCTGCCGGGGCCGAGGTGGATGTCGCCGACGGCGGCTACGCGGATCACGACAACTCCTCGGCGTGAGCGGGGGGTCCCGCGTGGTTGACGGTCAGGTCCTCCTGCCAGTGCACGCCCGCCAGTTCCTCCGCGGCGATCCGCAGGACGGCCGCGCGGATGCCCGGGTCGGAGACGGCCCCCCTGATCAACACCCCGGAGCCGCGTACTTCGACGCACGCGCCCAGCTCGGACACGTCCTCGCGCGCCAGGCGGTCGCGGAGGTGCTCCACGCGGTATTCGACGGCGTCGGCGTACGTCATGACGTCACCTCGCGGGGGTCGATGACACGGAGGCGTTCCAGGAGGTACAGGAAGGCGTCGGGCAGCGGATCGGCCCGGTGGGCGCGGTCGAGCCGGACCCAGTCGATCTGCTCCCTCAGCATCCGGGCCATGGGCAGGAGGTCGCCGAAGTCGCAGTAGTGCTCGCACAGGGCGGCCAGACGGCTGTCCATGAGGTCGGTCGGCGAGAGCACGGGCATCCAGACCGAGTCCACCGCCTTCACCGTCGCCCGGTCGAGCAGCTCGGTGCTGACCGGCTTGCGGGCGAGCTCGAAGATCAGGTCGATCTCCTCCCCGCCGGAGCTGCCCTTGACCAGCCAGTCCTCCGGGGCCCTGCGCAGGGCGATGCCGCCGGCCTCCAGCGTCTCGATGACGGCGTCCGCGTCCTCGTGGCGCACGCAGAAGTCCGTGTCGTGCTGGAAGCGGGCGGGCACCCCGTGCGCGAACGTGGCCACGCTGCCGGCGAGCGCGAAGGGCTGCCCGGACTGCTTGAGCAGGGCCGCCACGTGCTTGGTGACCTCCAGGATCGCCTGGGTGTGGTCCCTGGGGAGAGGGCCGTCGGACGGCGTCGGCGGACCGAGGCCTTCCGGGGGAGGCGGACCACCCGGACGGCCCGGCCGGAGGACAGGATGACTGTTCATGGGGGCCTCGCTCACTCGCGGCGACAACGCCCGTACCTGCGGACGGATGCGGGACCCGGCCGCCACAGCGGGCACCTTGCCGCTCCCGCCGCTCCGAAACCCCTGCCACCGGGGGCGGTACGGGCCGGCATCGCGGGTAGGCGCCGGGCATGAGCTACGTGAGCCGCGGCCGGGGATACACCCGGGACAGCCGGTACATCACCACCCGGATCACCGCCGACGGCGGCGACGGCTACCGGGTGGAACCCGGCCGCTACCGCCTGGTGGTCAGCCGGGCCTGCCCCTGGGCGAACCGGGCGATCATCGTACGGAGGCTGCTCGGGCTGGAGGACGCGCTGCCCATGGCCGTCGCCGGACCCGTGCACGACGAGCGCAGCTGGACCTTCGACCTCGACCCCGGCGGGCGCGACCCGGTGCTCGGCATCGCGCGGCTCCGGGACGCCTACCTGGCGCGCGATCCCGGCTACGACCGCGGGATCACGGTCCCGGCGGTCGTGGACGTCCCGAGCGGGCAGGTGGTGACCAACGACTTCCCGCGGATCACGCTGGACATGTCGCTGGAGTGGACGGCCTACCAGCGCCCGCGGGCGCCGGAGCTCTACCCGCCCGCGCTGCGGGCGCACATCGACGACGTGAACGACGTCGTCTACCGGGACGTCAACAACGCGGTCTACGAGGCCGGGTTCGCCGGCAGCCAGGAGGCGTACGAGGAGGCCTACGGGCGGCTCTTCGGCCGGCTCGACCTGCTGTCGGACCGGCTCGAACGCTCCCGCTACCTCGTCGGCGACACCATCACCGAAGCGGACGTGCGGCTGTTCACCACCCTCGTCCGCTTCGACGCCGTCTACCACGGGCACTTCAAGTGCAACCGGCAGAAGCTGAGCGAGATGCCGGTGCTCTGGGCGTACGCGCGGGACCTGTTCCAGACACCGGGCTTCGGCGACACGGTCGACTTCGACCACATCAAGCGGCACTACCACCTGGTCCACGACGACATCAACCCGACCGGCATCGTGCCGGCCGGCCCCGATCCGGCGGGCTGGCTCACCCCGCACGACCGGGCCGGCCTGGGCGGACGCCCCTTCGGCGACGGCACGGCTCCCGGGCCGGTCGCTCCCGGCGAGGAGGTACCGGCCGGCCACAACCCGCTGGCCTGAACCTCCCCGCCCCCGTGGTCACTTGCCGTTGACGATCCTGCGCACGTTCTCGATGCTGCCGCAGCCGGACGACAGCTGCTGTTCGCGCTCCCGCAGGAAGGCGCCGCCCAGTTCGGCCCGCCGCTCGTCCGGGACGTTCTCCCGGGCTCCGTTGAGGATCGTGCGCTCCTCCTCGTCCACGTGGTGGGAGACCGCCTCGACCAGGTCCTCCAGCCGCTCGTCCCACTCCTCGGAGCCGACCTCGTCGACCTCCAGCAGCGCCAGGAGCGCCTTGTTGCCCTCGGCGTGCTCCTCCTCGCCGTGCTCCACTTCCTCGTTGTCGACGTCCTTGAAGCGCTTGAGCGCTCCGTAGACCTCGGCCTCCTCCGCCTCGCCGTGCGCGATGAGCAGGGAGGAGAACGCCTCCAGTGCTCCCGCGCGGTCGTCTTCGACGCTCCGCATCCGGCGGAAGAGGTCCTCCATCGTGCGGTGGTCCTCGAGGATCACCTCGACCACGTCCTGCTCCGTGACGCCGCCTGCCATACGACCCACCTCCTGGATCCGCGTCGGCATACGGAGCGGCTGCCCCCGGCAGGCCCGTTCATGCGGGGCGTTCAGCCCCGCAGGAGGCGGTCCTTCTGGACGGCGAATTCCGTGTCCGTGAGCACGCCCTGCTCGTGCAGCCTGCCCAGGCGCTCCAGGGCGTCGAGCGTCTCGTCGGTCATCCCACCGGCTGCGGCGGCGGGCGCGGCGGGCGGCGGTGCCTCGTACTGCTGCTGTTCGACGGTCTGCTGCGCGGCGGCGCGCTCGGCCTGGTGCCGGGCGACACGGCCGGATACGGCTGTAGCGGTTCCGGCGACCACGGCGGTGCGCGCTGCGACACCGACGATGCCCGGTCGTCCTCCCCGCGCGAGGCGGCGTCCTAGCATGGTCCTCACCCTTCCTTCACGATGCGTTCTCGTACGCCTGCTCGACGACGGCCGCCGGGATGCGCTCGTGTGCGACGAGTTGACCGCCGGCCCTGCGAATGGCACTGGTGATGCCGGCGGCCCAGGTGTTCTCCCAGACCAGCATCGCGGCCGCCGAGTCCGGCACCAGTTCCTCGGCGATCAGCTCGAGGTCCTCATGGCTGAACAGGCCGCCGATCTCGCCCTCGATGTCGTCGAACACCGAGGCTTCGTCGGGCTCCAGCGCGTCGAGTTCGATGTAGGTGACCTCTCCGTCCGCGTCCTTCTTGACGAAGGTGAGGTCGAGGATCCGTACCGTGCCGCTCGCCACGAGCGCCTTCAGCTCCGGGACGATCTCGCCGCGGAACCGGTTGCCCGGGAAGGCGATGACCACGTAGTCGACAGCTCCCACTTCCATGTCCCTTGTCCTTCCTCGCGTGTACTCGTCGGCATGTCTCCGGGCGGCCCTCAGTTCGCGAGGACCTTGGCCTTGGCCTGCTCGTACTCGGCGGGCGTGATGTCGCCGCGGTTCTTGAGGTCGGCGAGCTTGGACAGTTCCTCGGCGTGGCTGGTCGGGGTCCCGGCGCTCTCGCGCACATAGGCCTGGAAGGCCGCTTCGTTCTGCTGCACCCGCTGCATCTCGCGCATGCCCATGCCGCGCCCGCGGGCGATGAGGTAGACGAAGACGCCGAGGAAGGGCAGGAAGACGACGAACACGCACCATCCGGCCTTGCCCCAGCCGCTCAGGTCATCGTCGCGGAAGATGTCGCCGATGATGCGGAAGAGCAGCATGAACCACAGGATCCAGATGAAGATCATCAGCGTGGTCCAGAACACGTTCAGCACCGGATAGTCGTAGGCCAGGTCGAGCGTCGCGCCGTTCATGCCGTTCTCCCGTCGATCGTGGTGCCCGTCGGTTCCACCATCGCGCCGGCGCGATGCGGATGCCTTCGCGCGGGTGTCCGTGCCGGGACTGCTCCAAGAATGTGGCGCCGGGCGCAGGTGCCGCCTCACCCCGCGGGGGTGAAGCACGGGGCACGGTCCGGACGGGTCCGGGAGTCCCGGTCGCGCGGCGCCGGGGCCGGTGCCTCACCCGGGCCAGGTGACACGACTGGTGATCACCACCGATCACGGCTTGAGTGGATGCCGTGGGCCGATCACAGTCCGTACCTGCGGTACCAGGGGTCCCGGCGACGACCGGTGACCCCATGCTCACGGTCAGGTTCACCGTGCCGGCCGTGCCGAAGCACCTCGTCCACCGGAGCGGACTGCTCAAGCGTCTGACCGCCGGCGTGGAGGGGCCGCTCACCCTCGTCAACGGTCCGGCCGGCTCGGGCAAGACCGTGCTCGCCGCCCACTGGGTCGCCGAGCGGATGGCGCCCGGCCCCACCGCATGGCTGACCGCCGAGCCCGGCGACGCCCCCGGCGCGTTCTGGGCGTACGTCCTGGAGGCCCTGAACCGGGGCGGGGCGGTGCTGCCCGCCGGGGTGGGCAGGCCGACCCGCGCCGAAGGGGTGACCCGGTCCTTCCTGGTGCGCCTGGCGGACGCGCTGGCCGGGTCCGAGCGGCCCGCGGTCCTCGTCCTCGACCAGTTCGACACGGCCGAGGCACCCGCCATCACCGAGGGCGTGGACTTCGTACTGCGGCACGCCGCCGAAGGCCTGCGCATCGTCCTCACCAGCCGCACGGACCCCCTGCTGCCGCTGCACCGCTACCGCGCGGCCGGCGAGATCACGGAGATCCGGTACGAGGACCTGCGGTTCACCGACGAGGACGCCGAGGCGCTGCTGCGCGAACACCGGCTGGAGATCTCGGAGGCGGGGATCCGGCTGCTGATGGAGCGGACCGAGGGCTGGGCGGCCGGAGTGCGCCTGTGCGCCCTCGCGATGCAGAGCAGCGCCGACCCCGAGGCGTTCCTGCGCCAGTTCGCCGCCGACCGCACCACCATCGCCGACTACCTCCTCAGAGAGGTGCTCGACGCGCAGCCGGGGCCCGCACAGGACCTGCTGCTGCGCGCCTGCGTCACGGACCGGATCCACCCCGACCTCGCGGACACGCTGACCGGCCGGGACGACGCCGCCCGCACCCTCGCCGGGCTGGCCCGCGACAACGCGTTCCTCGAACAGGTCGAGACCTCGGCCTGGTACCGGCTGCACCCCCTGTTCGCCGAAGTCCTCCGCGCCCACCTGCGGGAGCGCCGGCCGGGCCTCGAGCCCCGGCTGCGCGGGCGGGCGGCGCGCTGGTTCGCCCGGACCGGGCGCCTCCCGGAGGCCGTGGCCCAGGCCGCCGCCTGCGGGGACTGGCAGTTCGCGTCGGGGCAGCTCATCGACAGCCTCGCCGTCGGACGGCTCTTCACCGGCCTGGAGGCCGACCAGCTGGGCCGGGCCTTCGCCGGAATGCCGGCCGGTACGCCGGGCGCGGCGCCCGCACTGGTCGCGGCGGCCTGCCGCCTCCCCGACCAGGACCTTTCCGGCTGCGAGGCCGGGCTGCGGCGCGCGGACTCGTACCTCACCGAGGAGTCCGGTACGCAGGCCAGGCTCAGCCGCGCCTTCGTCGGTGTGCTCGCGGGCCGGCTGGCCGACGACCCGGCGGCCACCGAACGGGCGGCGGCCGACGCCGACCGCCTGCTCCGCGAACTGCCCGGGCCGCTGCTCGCGGAGCACCCCGAGATCCGGGCCCTGATGCTCGCGGGTCTGGGCGCGGCCGAGCTCGGTGCGGGGCGCCTCGACCGGGCCGAGACCGCCCTCACCGCCGCCGTCGAGGCCTGCGGGGCGCCGGGGACGGAGTACCCGCTCTGCGACGCGCTCGGTTCGCTGGCCCTGACCGAGCTGATGGGCGGCCGGCTGCGGCAGGCGGCCGCGCACGCGCACGCGGCGCTCGCCGTCGCCGAGCAGTCCGCACTCCCGCCCGAGCGGCGCCCCGGGGTCGCCCACCTCGTCCTGGCCGGAGTCGCGGCCGAGCACGACGACCTCGCGGCCGCCCGCGGCCACCTCGACCTGGCGACCGCCGCCGGCGGCCCCCGTCCGGAGCGTGCGGCCGCGGTGGAAGCCGCCGTCATCGGCGCCCGGATCGCCGTGTCCGAGGGCGACGGGCAGGCCGCGATCGGCACCCTCCACGCGGTGGGGACGGCCGGGGCCCCGCTGCCGCCGCAGGACTGGGCGCTGGCGGAGCTGGCCGCTGCCGAGGCGGGCGTACACCTGGCCCACGGTGACGCGGCCGCCGCGCTCGAGGCCCTGGACGGCGTGGACGGCGCGGCCGCCGGCCGGCCCGAGCACGCGGTGGCCCGCGCCCGGGCGCTGCTCGCAGCCGGGCGCGGCGACCGCGCCTCGGAAGCGCTGGCGGCCCTCCCGGCGGACGACGGGCTCAGCACACCGGTACGGGCGAGGGCCTGTCTGCTCCGTGCGGAGGTTGCCGCCGCGGCCGGAGCGCACGAGGAGGCGCGGCGGCGACTGGGCGAGGCCCTGGGGCTGGCCCGCCCGGAGGAGCTGCGGCGGATCTTCGCCGAGGGCGGGCCCTGGGTGCGCCGGGCCCTGCACCAGGACCCGGAGCTGGCGCGGCGCCACGGCTGGCTGCTCGCCGGGAGCCCGGCGCACGCGGGCACGTCCCCGGCCGGCGGGCAGCCGGCCCTGCTGGAGCCGCTGAGCCCGCGGGAGATCGAGGTGCTGCGGCAGGCCTCCCGGATGCTGTCGACGGTGGAGATCGCGGCCGAGCTGTACGTGTCGGCGAACACCGTCAAGACCCACCTGAAGAGCATCTACCGCAAGCTCTCCGTCACCCGGCGCAGCGAGGCCGTCCACCGCGCCCAGGACCTCGGGGTGCTGTGAGCGCTTCTCGCCCGTGGCGGGCGATGCCATGCCGCCCGGCGGAGGCAGAGGATGGCAGGTGAGGCCGTTGTGGAGCCGGGCGTCAGCCGTTCGAGAGAAGTGGGTGTGCCCCATGCGCTACGAATTCCGCATCTCGGGCGTGGTGCCGGAGACACTCGCCGCGAACTTCCCCGAACTCGACAGGATTCCCGTCCGGGAACAGACGCTGTTCCTCGGCACCGTTGCGGACGAGGCCCACCTGTACGGGCTCCTCACCCGCTTCCAGGCACTGGGTCTGCGGGTGCTCGAAATGCGCCAGCTGCCTGTCTGAACCGAAGACCACCCGCTCCGGGTGATCACCCGGAGCGGTCCGTCGGGCGATCGTTTGGCAGGAGAAAACGGTCCGGCGCACTACCGCCAACTGTGAGGTGAGTTCCATGGGTCAGCCCACTCCGACCGGGGGGAACTGGAACACCGGCCCTGCGCCGGGCAGCATGCCGTACACCGGAGATCCGGTGGACGGCGCCGGGAGGGGAGGCACGGTATTCGCCGCGGTGCTCCTCCTGGTCACCGGATGCCTCGCGATCCTGCAGGGCATCGGCGCCATCGCCAACGACGACGTGTACGCCCGCATCGGCAACTACGTCTTCGAATTCGACCTGACGGCATGGGGATGGATCCACCTGATCATCGGAATCCTCCTCGTCCTCACCGGTCTGGGCCTGTTCGCCGGCTCGAACGTGGCCAGGGGCGCGGGCATCGGCCTCGCGGGCCTGAGCGTGATCGCCAACTTCATGTGGCTGCCGTACCAGCCCTGGTGGTCCCTCATCATCATCGCGGTCGACGTGTTCATCATCTGGGCCCTGTGCACGAGCTGGACGCACGCGACCGAGTGAGCACCCGTCCCCGTACGTCGGCGGTCCGGCCCGCAGCGGCCGGACCGCCGGCGTATCCGCTCGCGGTGTTCAGCGCGTGTCGAGCACGTCGGCCACGGGGCGCCTCGGCGTCGTGGGGCCGACGGGGCCGTAGCCGAGCCGGATCACCATCTGGACGTGGCTCATCCCCGCCAGGGGGTCGCGCATCGTCGGACGGAGCTCCGGCCACTCCAGGGGCTGCGAGGTCATGGAGGTGACCAGCCCGTCCGCCGTGGCCTGGAGCAGGACCCGCTGCATGGCCTGGCCCGCCAGCAGCCAGTCCCGGGGGGTGTCGCCCGCCGTCCCCAGCAGCGCGATCTGGGGCCGGCGCTCGAAGACCGCCCACCCCCGGCGCGGCACGGGCCGCGCGCGGCCGAAGTCGCGCACGGTGGCCCCCGGGCCGGACCGCACGGGACCGAAGGCCTCCGCCGGGATGCCGTCCGGCCGGGCCTCCTCGCCGGGTGCGCCCGTACCCGTCCACGCGGTGGTCTCCGCCCGCAGTGCGGGATCCGCGTCCTCGCGGTGCTCCGCATCGTGGACGAGGCCCAGCAGCGTCTCGGTGTGCCAGGCGTCGGGCACGGCCAGGCGGCACCCCTCCAGGAGCGCGGCGGCCCGCAGGGCGTCCAGCAGCGGACCCGGGACCTCCTCCTCCGTGAAGGGGAAGCGGCTGGTGTGACGGCGCCGCAGAGCGGGGTGCAGGGGGGAGAGGTCGGCGTCGGCGGACGTGGGCGTCCGGAGGGCCACCGACGCCAGGAACCAGGGATCGCCGCTGTCCGGCAGCAGGTCCACGACGGGCCCCCAGCCCGCGTGGACGGCGGACACGCGCAGGTTGAACAGCGCGGCGGCGCAGCTCAGGTGGAGGGCCCGGCGATCGGGGTCGGCCTGCGGCATGGTCCGCTCCGGATCCCCGTGCACCTCGACGATGCCCGTGTCCGGCCGGAAGACGAATCTCCACGGCTGGGCGTTGTGCATGGAGGGCGCCGTGATCGCGTCCTCGACGAGGGCGACGACGGCGGGGGCGTCCAGGAGCGGAGCGGTCATGGAATTCACCTTTCACCTGCTTGCGAGGCCGTCCTCGGCCGTGGGCGGTCACGGCGGCCCGTGCCGCGGCGCCGGAGCGGGACCGGCAGCACGGCGTCGGCCCGTGCCCCCGCCGGGACGGCGCGGAGCCCCGGCCCCGGCGCCCGCCCGGGCACCCCGTACGGCCTCGTGGCCTCCTGCTGCGCCGGACCTGCGGGTCCTCGCGATCGGTTCACGTTCACCACTTCTCGTGCCAATTGTCTCAGGCGGGGACCATTCGGCCCCGGAGACCGGCCCGTCCGATCGCCGGAGGAGACGGAGGAGGACACGCCGCTGCCCGCCGCTGCCCGAGGGGCCGGACCGGGGTGACGTACGGTGACCGGGCCGGCTCCGCCTGTGGCAGCGGGCCCTGGACGAGGAGTGGCCATGGGACGGACCGAGGACTCCGGACCTGCGGCTCCCCGGCACCGCGAGGGTCCCGCCCGCCGCCGGGTGCTCGGGCTCGCGGCCGGTCTCGTCGCATCGGCGCCGCTGCCCGCGGCCGCCGCGCCCGCACACCTCCCGTCAGCCGCAGGGCAGGGGCCCGCGGCCGTGGCGCCCGCGGCCGCGCCGTCCGGCCTCGACGTGGCGGCCGAGAACCGCCGCCCCGGCGATCCGGACTGGAGGATCACCCGCGCAGGCCGGGCCCGCGCGATCGAGGGCTTCGCCGAGGCCGCCTCCGTGCTCCCGGGCGAGCCCCTCGGCCTGAGGGTGTCGACGACCGCGCCCTCCTACACCGTCTCCGCCTACCGCATGGGCTGGTACGGCGGTGCCCGCGCCCGCCTGGTGTGGCGCTCGCCCGCGCTGCCCGGGGTCCTCCAGCCCGCGCGGCAGGTCGATCCGGCCACGAGGACCGCCCGCGCCGAGTGGCGGCGGACCGCCGAGGCAGACACCACCGGCTGGCCGGAGGGCAACTACCTGCTGCGACTGGACACCGTGGGCGGTGAACGGGCGCAGCGGTACGTCCCCGTGACCGTGCGCTCCGCCTCGGCGGCCGGCCGGATGGTCTTCGCCAACGCGGTCGGCACCTGGCAGGCGTACAACCGCTGGGGCGGTGCGGACCTGTACCAGGGCGCCACCGGCAAGCGGGGCTCGCGCTCCCTCGCCGTCACCTTCGACCGGCCCTACACGAACGCCCGCGGCGCGGGCCAGTTCCTCACGTACGAGGCGCCGCTCCTCGCCCTCGCGGAGCGCATCGGGGCGCCGCTGGCCTACGCCACCGGAATCGACGTGGCCCGCGACCCGGCCCTGCTGCGCGGGGCCGCGGCCCTCCTTTCGCCCGGCCACGACGAGTACTGGAGCCCCGAGCAGCGCCGCAACGTGACCGCGGCCCGCGACGAGGGCATGAACCTGGCCGTGTTCGGGGCGAACTGCTGCTACCGGCGCGTCCGCTTCCAGGAGACCGCGGTCGGGGCCGACCGGACCCTCGTCTGCTACAAGGACGACTACGCGGCGGACCCCGGATTCCGGCGCGGCCTGCCGCCCACGAACGACTACCGGGGCCGGCCGTCCCCCGACCCCGAGAGCAGCCTGCTGGGCGTCATCTACAGCGGCTACCCGGTCGATGCGCCCCTCGTCGTGACCCGGCCCGGGCACTGGCTGCTGGCGGGCACCGGGGCCGGTGCGGGGGAGTCCTTCCCCCACCTCGTGGGAGTCGAGTACGACCGGATCGACCTCAGGTACCCCACGCCCCGGCCGGTCGAGATCCTCGCCCACTCGCCGGTCGTGCTGAAGGGCCGGCACACGTACGCGGACGCCGTGTACGCCTCGCTGCCGTCCGGCGCGGGCCTCTTCGCGACCGGCACGATGCGCTGGGTGGAAGCCCTGGAGGCGGGCACGGCGGGCGTCAAGGTGAAGCACGGACTGGACGCCCGGACCGGGAGGTTCACGCGCACCGTCACCGAGAACGTGCTGCGCGCCTTCGCCGCCGGTCCCGCGGGACGTGCGCGGCCCGCACGGGACGACGTGTCCCTCCACTACCGCCCGGACGGTGCCCCGACAGGACCAGCCTCCGGCGTGTAACCGGAGCGCAGTGTTCCGGAGTCGCTACCGTCGGCCTCCGACCATCCGGCCGGCGACACGTCGACGCGTCGGCCCCGGCTGCCTTGGAGTGTCCGATGCTCCGTCTTGCCACCGCCCTGACCCTCCTCACCACACTGGTCTCCGGTGCTGCCTGGGCCGGCCCGCCGGCCGCTGGCCCCGCCGCCGGCCGGGGGACGAACATCCTCGTCGTCGGCATCGACAGCCGGGAGGGGCTGTCCAAGGCGGAGAAGGACCGGCTGCACGTCGGCGGCGCCGGGTGCAACTGCACCGACGTCATGATGCTCGTGCACCTGTCGCAGGACGGCCGCCGGGCGAGCGTGGTGTCCATCCCCCGTGACTCGTACGTCGAGTACGCGGACGGATCCGGAGTCCGCGGCAAGATCAACGGTGCGTACAAACGAGGCGGCGGGCCCCTCACGGTCAAGACCGTCGAGCAGGTCACCGGCCTGCACGTCGACCACTACCTCGAGACCGGCTTCTCCGGCTTCGAACAGGCGATCAACGGCCTGGGCGGAGCGACCCTGTGCACCGACAAGCACCTCCAGGACGAGAACTCCGGACTCGACCTGACCCCGGGCATCCACAACGCCAACGGCCGGATCGCCCTGCGCTACGTCCGGGCCCGGCACACCGAGCACCCCGGCGACCTCGGCCGGGTCCGGCGCCAGCAGCGCGCGGTCTCCGACCTGCTGAGCCGCCTCACCGTCGAAGGAGCGCTTGCCGACCCGGTGGCGGCGGCCGACACCGCACGGACCCTGCTCAGGTCCGTGCGCACCGACGCGGGCACGGACGTCGCGGACCTGGTCCGCATCGGTATGGCGCTCGGCAGGCTGAGCCCGGAACGGACCGAGTTCGCCACGGTCCCGATCAGGCTCTTCGACAACCGGGTTCCCGGCGTGGGATCCACCCTCGTCTGGGACGAGGAGCGCTCCCGCGCCCTGTGGGACGCGCTGGCGGCGGACCGGCGGATCAAGGGCGACACCCGGATCCAGCCCGCCCCCGAGACCCCGGCGCGCACCAACCCGGCCGGCATCAAGGTCCGTGTGGACGAGGCCGGTGTGGCCGCGGCGCTGGCCGCCGCCGGATTCGCCGTCACCGACACCTCGGCGACGGCCCCCGCGCGCCGCCCGGCCGGCCCCCCGGTGATCCGCTACGCCCCCGGGCGGGAGGACGACGCGGCGACCCTGGCGGCGGCCATGCCCGGAGCCCGGCGCCAGGTCGTCCCCGGCCAGGACGGGTACTTCGACGTGGCCGTCGGCACCCGGACCGTGGGCGTCAAGAAGGTGACGTACGACCGGAACACCCTCGACGGCGCCCCGATCACGGGCGACCACCTCGGCTGCCTGGGCTCCCGCGCCCGGCGGGCCGGGACGAGCCCGGCCGGCGACTGAGCCGGAGCGGCGTCCGAGCCCTGCCGTCGTCCGAGCCCTGCCGTCGTCCGAGCCCTGCCGGCGACAGGGCCCCGCCGTCGACCGGGCCGGGCCGTCGACCGGGCCCGGGCGGCGTCGATTCCCGGCCCGATACACCCGATCGGACGCCATACTCGGGCCGGCCCTCGCCTTCCCCGCCGCCGGGCCGACAGCATGGGGGCGGCGGATCCGGCATCCGCCGGGCCGTGCAGGGTCCGGCGGCGCGGGACGGGACGAAGGAGCGGGCATGCGGGGCGGAACGGTGGCAGTGGTCGGCGGGAGCATCGCGGGCTGCGCGTTCGCCTCGGCGGCCGCGCGGGCCGGTGCGGAGCGGGTGGTGGTCTTCGAGCGCACCGGCGGGCGGATGGCCGACCGGGGAGTGGGACTGTGCGTCCACGACGAACGGGCCGCCGAACTCGCCGCCATGGGCACACTGCCCCCCGGGATCGCCACCCACCGGCTGACCCGCCGCCGGTGGGTGGTGCGGGACGGGGCGGCGCCCGCCGGGAAGCTGTTCTGGGAGCAGCCGTTCCCCTTCCACTCGTACCACTGGGGCCTGCTGTGGCGCGGACTGCGCGAGGCGACGCCCGCCTCCGTGGTCTACCGGCAGGGCGTCACGGTGACCGGCGTCGCCGGGGGCGGCGCCGGGAACGGCGGGCAGGCGGAGGTGGTGCTCGCGGACGCCGGCGCCGCCGCAGGGGCTCCCGAACGCCACGACCTGGTCGTCGGCGCCGACGGCTACCGCTCGGTGGTCCGCGACGCGGTCTGCCCCGGATCCCGGCCGCACTACGCCGGATACGTCTGCTGGCGCGGGAACTTCGACGCCCGGCTGCTGGACGGACTCGGCGCCGGCGTCTGGCCCTCCGACGCCGTGACCACCGTGTGTTTCCCCGGCGGGAGCTGCGTCGTCTACCGCATCCCCGGCCCGGACGGCACCCGCGTGAACTGGGTCCTCTACGCGAAGCCCCCGCAGTCCGGGAACCTGCGCCTCGACGACCCGACGAGCTTCCCGCCGGGCCGCCTGACGGCGGAACTCGCCGACGGTCTGGCCGAGTTGCTCGACCGCGAGTTCCCTCCGTACTGGGCCCGCCTGCTCGCGCTCACCCCGCCCGAGGACACCTTCGTCCAGCCGATCTACGACCTGGAGACCGCCCGGACCACCTCGGGGCGCCTCCTCCTCGCCGGTGACGCCGCCACCGTGGTGCGGCCGCACAACACCAGCGGAGCGGCCAAGGCCCTCCAGGACGCGGCCGTCTTCGAATCCGCCTGGCGCACCGCCGCCTCGTGGGACGAACTGCTGCACGCCTACCAGGAGGCGCGGGGCGCGGCCGGGCGCGAGCTGGTGGCCCTGGCCCGCCGCCTCGGCCGCGCCCAGGTGGAGCAGACCCCCGACTGGGCCGCGCTGAGCGGGCGGGAGGCCGAATCCTGGTGGCAGGGCCAGCTCGCGGGCGCCGCGGGCATCGGCGGTCAGGCCATGCCGCCGGCCCCGTAGGGCTGTCGGCCGCACGAGCCCGGCCCGGCTCCGTCCGGTCCCGCCGTGTTCTGCCATGTCCTGTCCGCCGGTTCAGGCCGGGTCCCTCCCGACCGGCCCGCCGTACGGCAGGACTGGTGCGGTGAGCATCCACGTCCTCGCCGACTGGGCGGCTTTCCCGGACTCCGTACCCGCCGCGGACGGCGCCGCCCCGCGACGGGCCCTGCCCGCGGCGGCCGTCAGGGACGCCGACCCGGCCGCGAGCCCGCCGGAGCTGGGCACCGTCGCGGGCGACACGGTCTTCGTGTCCGCCCGCGACGGAGCCGCGCTCGAACGGTTCTGCGCCGAGAAGCGGATACCGGTGCGCCGCCGCCCCGACACCCGGGGCGACCTGCTCGAACCCTTCCTCGACACCCGGTTCGACGCCCGGCACCGGGCGCAGACCCTGGACCGGCTGGCGCGCAACGGGGTCGGGCACGCCGAAGCGGTCCGGATCCGCGAGCGGGTCGGCCCCCTGATGTCCGCCTACAACGGCGTGCACCGGGACTGGTGCCACCTCGGCCTCGCCGACCTCCTCGACGCGGCCGCCTCCGCTCTCGTGCCCGCCGAACTGCGCATCCCGCCGCAGGACCGGGAAGCCTTCCGCGCCCGGGCCATGGAGATCGCCGACCGGCCGCGTCCACAGGACGCAGGTCAGTGCTGAGGGAGATGGGCCTTGGCGTCCTCGTACGTGCCGTGGCCGGCGGCCGCGGCGGGTGCGTAGAACAGGTTCAGCACACCGGTGCGGAAGGTCTCGCACGAGAGCAGCGTCAGCGGGACGGCGGCGTCGCCGTCCTCGAAGAGCCGCAGGCCCTTGCGGACGGCGATCGGGTGCACCAGCAGGTTGAGCTCGTCCAGCTGCCCCGCGGCCATCAGCTGACGGACGACGGAGACCGAGCCGCTGGTCCAGATGCGACCCGTGCCCGGTCCGTTCTTCAGGGCCGCCACGGTCCCGGCGAGGTCGCCCTCGACGCGCTCGGTGTTGCGCCAGGCCGGTTCGAGAGGCCGGTTCGACACCACGATCTTCCTCGCGTCGCCGAGGACCTTGGCGAAGGGGGCGTCCTCGCCCCCGGCGGCCTCCCGCCCGGGCCAGGCCCCGGCGAAGCTGTCATAGGTCCTGCGGCCGAGGAGCAGGGTGTCGGCCGAGCCGAGGGTGGCGTCCACGGCCGCCCCCATCTCCTCGTTGAAGTACGGGAAGTGCCACTCGTCGGGCGCCTCCACGACGCCGTCGAGCGAGATGAAAAACTGCGCCGCGATCTTCCGCATGCCGGCCCGTCCTCCACAGAAGCCGTCGTGTTCCCTGACGCTCCCAGTAGACGCCGCCGCCGCCCGAAGCGGTCGGCGGCGCGTCCGGACGGCCGTCGGCGGGTCCGCGCGGCGGCGCCCCGTCAGCCGATCGGCTGACGGGCCTCCGCGCGCACCTTGGCGGTGGTCTCGGCCATCTTGGCGAGGTCGACCTTCCCGGGAGCCTGCTGCGAGGTCTCCGGCGTGACGACCGCGACCGAGGCCCCCGTGTTCCCGTCCGCCCAGGCGCACATCGGCAGGGTGACGGTGGCGCCGTTCTGCTTCGAGGTCAGCACCTCGCAGGACACGGTGATGTCGGAGCCGGGAGGAGTGATGTCCCGGGCGGGGACGGCGACGGTCGCGCCGTCGGCGTCCGCGGCACCGGCCAGCATCTTCCGGCGGGCCCCCGCGGGATCCTTGAACTGGCCGTACATCCCCGAGAGGACGAGGACGCCCGCGCCGTTCGCCGAACTCGCGGTGTACTGGCCGACCACCGGCTGAGGATTGCGGATCTTCGGGTCGTAGGAGTTCTTGATCGCCTTCCCGCCCTCGCTCTCCGACAGGTCCTGGGCCAGCTCGAACTCGCCCGCCAGCAGGGTCTTCGGCACCGTCAGCCGGTACTCGGCCGCGGGGAAACCGGATCCGCCCGCCAGCACTCCCGCCTGCGAGAGCCGGTTCACCGCGAACCCGAGGACGCCGAGCCCGACCAGTGAGCCCACGACGATCCAGACCACCGTGCCGGTCCGGTTCCTGCGCGGCGGCGGCCCCACCGGCGGCTGCCCCCAGGCGCCTTGGCCGGCGTAGGGCTGCTGCGGGAACGGCTGCGGCGGCTGGTGCCCGGGGTACTGCTGGGGGAACGGCTGCTGCGGGTACTGCCCTCCGCCGTACGGATTCGGCTGCTGCGGGGGCCCGTACGGGCCGGGGGACTGCGGGGGCGGCGGGGGCATGCTCATGACCGAACGCTACTTCAGCCCGGAGCGGGGCCGCCGCCCCGGCCCCGTCACCGCCCCGGTCGGACGGCCCGGATCACCGCCCGGACAGCACCACGTTGCCCGTGATCGCGCCGTCCGTGCCGGACACCGTGACGGCGTGCCGGACGCCGTCCGGACCGAGCACCACGGCCCGCCACGCGCTGCCGCCGCCCTCCTGGCCGACCACCCGGATGCCCTCGACCTTGCCGCCGGTCACCGCCGCAGCGGCCTTCTCCGCCGCCTCGCCGACGGCCAGGGACGGCAGCGGTGCGGGGGCCGCCTTCTCGAAGCCCCCGGGGCCGCCCGGCAGCGCCTCGCGGTGCTTGCCCATGCCCTCGGGCCGCCCGGGCTTGCCCATCCCCTCGGGACCGGCCTTGTGCAGGCCCTCCGGACCGCCCTCACGGACCGCGACCCGGACCGGGTGGCCCTCCCGGTGGTGGCCGGACACGGCCAGCGCCGTCACCGCGGCCGCACCGCCGCCGACGAGCACCACGGCCGCGCCGAGCGCCGCCCAGCGGGCACCACGGCCCTGCGGCACGAGGCGTGCGGGACCGGCGGGCTTCGCGGGGTCCGCGGCCGGCTGCTCGGACTGCGCAGTCTGCTCGGGCTGCGGCTGCTGCTCCGGCGGCGGGGGGAAAGACTCAGACATACGGGTGCTCCTCATGACCCCGGGCACTCCGCCCGGCTGCTCGCCCAGAGCATGCGCAGGGAAACCTGAAGCCCACCTGAAGCCGCCTGAAGACCCCTTCAGCCTCGTGCCCGCGCGGCCTGAGACCCTGGGCGCCATGCGCGTACTGGTGGTGGAAGACGAACGGCGGCTCGCCGTGGCCCTGCAGCGGGGGCTGCAGGCCGAGGGATTCACGGTGGACCTGGCCCACGACGGCCCGCAGGGACTGTGGATGGCCACCGAGCACGACTACGACGTCATCGTGCTCGACATCATGCTGCCCGGACTCAACGGCTACCGGGTCTGCGCCCGGCTGCGCGCCGCCGGAAACGAGTCGGGCATCCTCATGCTCACCGCCAAGGACGGGGAGTACGACGAAGCGGAGGCCCTGGACACGGGCGCCGACGACTTCCTCTCGAAGCCGTTCTCCTACCTCGTCCTCGTCGCCCGCCTCCGCGCGCTCGGCCGCCGCACCGGCCGCCGCAGCCCGCAGACCATGCGCTTCGGCGACCTGCTGCTCGACCCCGCCCGCCACCTCTGATCCCGCGGCGACACCCGGATCCGGCTGACGGCGCGGGAGTTCGCCGTGCTCGAATACCTCGCCCGGCGCCCCGGCGAGGTGGTACCGAAGCGGGAGATACTCGAACAGGTCTGGGACAGCGCCTTCGACGGCGATCCCAACGTCGTCGAGGTCCACATCAGCGCCGTACGCCGCAAGATAGACGCCCCGTTCGGCCGGGCCGCCCTGGAGACCGTACGGGGCGCGGGCTACCGGCTGGCGGCCGACGGTGGCTGAGCCCGCGGCCCCGCGCCGCCGCTTCCCCCGCCTCCGCGCCCTCCCCGGGCTGCGCCGCCTGTGGCCCACGACCGTCCGGGCCCGGGCCACCGCGGGCGCCGTCGCCGTCGTCGCCCTCGCCCTCGGCCTGGCCTCGTACGTACTCCTCGGGCTGCTCGAGGCCAACCTGGTCCGGGGCGCCGAGGAGGACGCGCTCCGGCAGGCCCAGACCGTGGCCCGGCTCGCGGCCGCCGGGAACCTCGACCGGGTGCGGCCGCTCGTCCACGGCGTCGACTTCGTCCAGGTCGTCGGGGCCGACGGCCGCGTCGTCCTGGCCACCCCGAACCTGGCCGGAGTACCGCCGATCGGTCCCGCCGGACCCCCGGTGTCCGGCCGCCGCATCCGCGCCTGGAAGGGCCGCCCGCTCGGCGTCGAGCACCGCCAGCAGGTCGTCCAGGTCACCACGGACACCCCCGACGGCATCCTCACCGTCTACGCGGGCGCCTCCCTGCGCGATGTGGACGCCGCCGACGACACCACCACGGCCGCGCTCGCCTTCGGCGTACCGCTGCTCCTGCTCACCGTCGGCCTCGTCACCTGGCGGGTCACCGGCCGCGCCCTCGGCCCGGTCGAGGCGATCCGCGCCGAAGTGGCCGCGATCACCGACCGCGACCTGCACCGCCGGGTGCCGGTGCCGGACACCCGCGACGAGGTCGCCCGCCTCGCGCAGACCATGAACACCACCCTGGACCGGCTGGAGGCCTCGGGCGTCCGCCAGCGCCAGTTCATCGCCGACGCCTCCCACGAACTGCGCAGCCCCATCACCGTGCTGCGCACCCAGCTGGAAGTGGCCCTCGCCGTCCGGGACCCGGAGCTGTGGCCCGAGCTGATCGGCGGCGCGCTCGAGGACACCGAGCGCCTCCAGCAACTCGCCGCCGACCTGCTCCTGCTCGCCCGGATCGACGCGGCCCAGCCCGTGGCGGCCGTCCCGCTCGACCTGACCGAACTGGTCCGGGCCGCCGTCGACGCACGGCTGGGCGACCGCGTCCCCGTGCGGACGGAGCCGGCGCCCCCGCTCGTGGTGACCGGCAGCGAACTGTGGCTCACCCGGGTGGTCACCAACCTCCTCGACAACGCCCAGCGCTTCGCGGACCGCGAGGTCCGGCTCGCCCTGCGCACCGAGGGCCGCACCGCCGTCCTGGAGGTCACCGACGACGGCCCCGGCATCCCGCCGGAGGACCGGGAACGGGTCTTCGAACGGTTCACCCGCCTCGACGACGCCCGCAGCCGCGACCACGGCGGCGCCGGCCTGGGCCTCGCCATCGCCCGCGACCTGACCGCCCATCACGGCGGCACGCTCACCGCCGGGGACTCCCCGCGCGGGGCCCGTTTCGTCGTCCGCCTGCCGTCGGCACCGGCGGCGCTCAGCGCTGCGAGAGCTCCGAAGGGGCCTCCTGCACGATCCAGCCGTTCCCGTCCGGATCCGCGAAGGTGATGAACGAGTTCCAGGTGTCGCCCTTCCCGTCCTCCCATCCGGTCTCACCGATGTGCCGGACGGGCGAGACGTCCACGCCGCGGGCCACCAGCTCGTCGCGCGCCGCCTCGATGTCCGTGACGCAGAGCTGGAGGCCCCGCAAGGTCCCCGGTGCCATCGGCTGCGTTCCGGGAATCGGCGGCATGCCCCGTTCCAGCGTGATGGAGCACCGGGAGCCGGGCGGGGTCAGCTGGAGGATGCGCACCCCGGGGGCGACCTCGTCGTCCAGGTCGACCGTGAAGCCCACCTTGTCGGCGTAGAACTCCTTCGCCCGGTCCAGGTCGGTGACGGGCACCATGACGACTTCGAGAGTCCAGTCCACGCAGAGCCTCCTCAGATGCACCGGCCGGTCCGGCTGGTCCCACCGTCGCCCACGGGACCGCCCCCGCGCACGCCGAAATCGCGACTGCGCCCTAACGGACGACGAACACCGCGCCCGGCGCCGCGTACTCCACGGGCCCCCGGTACCGCGCGGCGGCGCGCGACACCGCCTGCTCCGGGGTGAGGGAGGGCCCGACGTGCGTGACGACCAGCCGTCCGGCCCGGGCCGCGCGCGCCGTCTCCCCGGCGTCCTCGGGCGTGTGGTGCACCTGCTCGCCGGAGGCCGGTGCCCCGGGGCTGTCGGCCTCGCACAGCAGTACGTCGCACCCCTCGGCCAGCGCCGTCAGCGCGGCGCACGGGGCGGTGTCCCCCGAGTACACCAGGGACGCGCCCGCACCTTCGATCCGTACGGCGAAGGCGGGCAGACCGTGCGCCACCGACCGGCTGGTCAGCGTGAGCGCGCCGACCTGCGCGCGGTGGCCGTCGTACAGCTCGTGGACGGCGAAGGCGGACTCGACGGGGCTGCGGGTCGCGGTGTTGGTGAGGAAGTCCGCCAGCCGGCCGGCGATGCCCGGCGGCCCGTACAGCGGGACCGGGGCGGGGAGCCGCACGTCCGCGTAGAGCGCGCCGTAGTAGGCGGTGAGCAGGTCCGCGGTGTGGTCCGCGTGCAAGTGCGAGATCCATATCGCGTCGAGCTCGTCCAGGCCCACGTACCTCCGCAGCTGCGCCAGGGTCCCCGTGCCCGCGTCCACCCATACGCGCGTGCCGCCGGCGGACACCAGGTAGCCGGAGCAGGGGTTGTCCACGTCGGGATAGGGCGTCGCGGAACCGAGAACCGTCAGACGAAGAAGATCGCTGGTCATCCCGGGAGTCTAGGAGGGCCGCCCGACGGGACGCGCGCGGTGGGCCGACCGGAAATACGATGAGTGGCGGGCCCTTCGTACACCGGAAGCAGAGGCGAATGGATTCACCTGCACCTCGGAGCGGTCCATGAGCCCGCGGCGGACACCGCGGGCGACCAGCGCCGAGCTGCTGAGCACCCTGCGGCGGCTCGCGGCCCAGACCCGGGAAGGGGTCGAGCTCCAGCAGGCCCGCGTGGAGCTGGCCGAGGCGCTCCAGCGCGAGCTGCTGCCTGCCTCGCTGCCCGTCGTGCCGGGTCTGCGTGCCGCGGCCCGGTACGCGCCCGCCCGGCACGGCCTGGACATCGGCGGCGACTGGTACGACGGCTTCCGGCTCTCCGAGGGCTCCCTCGCCTTCTCCATCGGCGACGTACAGGGCCACGACGTGGAGGCGGCGGCCTTCATGGGGCAGGTCCGGATCGGCCTGCGCGCCGTGGCCTCGGTGGTCGACGATCCCGGCGAAGTGCTGACCAGGGCGAACGAGGTGCTGCTCGCCATGGGCCGGGAACTGTTCGCCACCTGCACCCTGCTCCGCTTCGACCCGGAGACCTGGGAGATCGAAAGCGCCCGGGCCGGTCACGTACCCGCCGTCTGGGCCACCGTCGACGGCCGGTGCGGGATAGCCGAGGACGCCGGAGGTCCGCCGCTGGGCATGCTGCCCGGCGGCGGATACGCGGTCACCAGGCGCCGGATCGCCACCGCCGGGTCGATCGTCCTGCTCACCGACGGCGTGGTCGAAGGACCGGCGTTCCCGATCGACGAGGGGCTGCAGCGCGTGGTGCGCGTGGTCAGGGAGGGGGCGGGCTCCGATCCCGAGGAGCTGGCGGCCGAGGTGATGAAGGTGGCCGACTCCACCGGCCACGCCGACGACGCAGCGGTGCTCGTCCTCAGCCATGACGGGCCCGGAAGTGCAACGACGGGCGAGGACGGGGCCTGAACGGGCGAGGACGGGGGCCTACGGGCCGCACGCGCCGCCCGGCCGGGACGGGCCGTGGACCCCGATCGCGCGTGTCACGGGCCGCCGGACCCGGCGGCTGTTGTCTGATGCTGTGGTGCGCACCGAGCGATGGCGACATTTCCCCGCAGTCATCCTTCCGATCCTCGCCGTCGCCGTCGCCTACTACGCCGGCGGCCGTCTGGGCCTGCGTCACCGCGTGGTCGTCGAGGGAGCGATGGTCACGCCGCTGTGGCCGCCCACCGGCATCGCCGTGGCCTGCCTGCTCTGGATGGGCCTGCGGATCTGGCCGGGGATCGCGCTCGGCACGTACCTCGCGATCGAGCAGATCACCACGTTCGACCCGGCCGGCCTGGTCATCGTCGCCGGGAACACCCTCGCCCCGGTGTGCGCGTACATGCTGCTCCGCATGGCCGGCTTCCGCATCGAGCTGGACCGGCTGCGCGACGGGCTGGCGCTGGTCTTCCTGGGCGGCCTCGTCCCCATGCTGATCAGCGCGAGCACCGGGACCTGGACCCTGGTGCTCAGCGGGGACCTGCCGTTCGCCGAGTTCTGGCCGACGTGGTGGGCCTGGTGGGCGGGGGACGCGATGGGGGTGCTGATCGTGACCCCGGTGCTGCTCGTCCTGCCCACCATCAGGTGGCCGGCCGACGCCTACCGGGTGGCCGAGGCGGTGGCGCTGCTGGCCGCGGCGGTGGGCGTCACCCTCGCGGCCACCCTGACTTCTCTGTCCATGCTGTTCCTGGTGTTCCCGCTGCTCATCTGGGCGGCGGTGCGTTTCCAGCTGGCCGGGGCCGCGCCGTGCGCCCTGATCATCTCGGTCCTGGCGATCTCGGCCGCCATCGACCGCGAGGGCCCGTTCGCCGGCCGCACCCTCTTCGAGATCATGGTCAACCTGCAGGCCCTCAACGGAGCCGCGGCCCTGACGGGCCTGCTGCTGTCGGCGCTCGTCACCGAGCAGAACAACATCCGCCTCAAGATCGAACAGGTCTGTGAGGACCTCGCCGAACTCGTGGACCAGCTCAGCCGCGGCAAACCCGACCGGTGATACTTGCGCTTGCCGCCCGCCCCCGGAGGAGTGATGAGCACACCGAAGCGCCCGTCGCCGAGCCCTGTGGTGCGCGCCGAGCGCGTCCTGACGTACGCCATGGGGCTGGTGATCGAACGCGATCGAGCGGAGGCGGCCGCCACGGTCGCCGAAGGCGAGGAGGTCATGGCCGCCGTCGGCCGCGCCCCCGTGGGAAGGATCGGCCACAAGACCGAGCAGGTGTGGAGCCAGGCGGTCGCTCTGCTGGGATTCCGGGCCTCCGCCTGGTTCCTGATCGCCGCGGCCGTGCTCGTCGCAGGCCTGCTCCTGCCCCGTTCCGCGCCGGCCGGCCACCTCGTGGCCGCCGTGGCGGCGCTGCCCGCCGCCCTGTTCGCCTCCCGTGAGGCCGGCCACGAGATCGCCAGGTCGGCCCTGCGCCGGCGGCGGCTGACCGGGCGGGCCCACCGCTGGCTGACCCGGGTCCAGAGCGACGCCTTCGTGGTCCTGCTGGCCGTCCCCATGTACGGGATCTGGGTGCTGGTGATCCAGCCCTGGGCCCTGGCCCCGGGGGTCACCCGGTGAAGACCCCCGCGCGGGCCGCCGCGACGGCCGCCCGGGCCGCCCGCTCCGCCGTGTCCTCGTCCAGCGGGGCTCCCGAGGTCAGGAAGCGGTAGTAGAGGGGGGCCGATACGGCGCGGACCACCTCGGCGGCGTCGGTGCCCTCCGGCAGTTCGCCCCTGGCGACGGCCTCCACGACGCACGGCGCCCACTCGGCGACGCGGACCTCGTAGAAGCGGTGCAGCGCCTGCGCGGTCTTCGCGTCGCTCGTGGCGGCGGCGATCACGGCCTTGAAGAGCGCCCCCTGACGGGGGTCGGCCAGGGTGCGGCGGACGAGGGCGGCGTTGGCCCGCATGTCCTCCAGCAGCGAGCCGGTCTCGGCGCGCGGCAGGGACTGTTCGGCCATGTCCGCCAGCAGATCCGCGACGAGGCCGGTGACGGTTCCCCAGCGGCGGTACACGGTCGTCTTCCCCACCTCGGCGCGGCGGGCGATCTCCGCCAGGTCCAGCCCGTGGAAGCCCTGCTCGGCGAGGGTGTCCCCGGCCGCCTCCAGCACCGCGGCCCGGACCCGGGCCGTACGGCCCCCGGGGCGCACGCTTCCCGGCTCGGCTCCCTCACTGGATGGCATAACGGGTCTCCGGTTTCATTAGTGGCGATCTCCTGTTAGGTTGAAGCCACCTTAACGGGTCCAAGGTTCCATTACTGCTCGCTGGAGGGATCCACCATGGAATACAGGCAGCTCGGCACGTCCGGCCTCAAGGTCCCCGCCCTCAGCTTCGGCGCCGGCACCTTCGGCGGTCGGGGGCCGCTGTTCGGAGCCTGGGGCACGACGGACGCGCAGGAGGCGCGGCGGCTGGTGGACATCTGCCTGGAGGCGGGCATCACGATGTTCGACACCGCCGACGTGTACTCGGCGGGCGCCTCCGAGGAGGTCCTGGGGCAGGCGGTCAAGGGCCGCCGGGACGAGGTGCTGCTCTCCACCAAGGCCGGCCTGCCGACCGGTGACGGACCGGGCGACGCCGGAACCTCCCGCTCGCGCCTGATCAGGGCGACGGAGGACGCGCTGCGCCGGCTCGGCACCGACCACATCGACCTCTTCCAGCTGCACGCCTTCGACGCCGCCACCCCCGTCGAGGAGGTGCTGTCCACGCTCGACCAGCTGGTGCGGGCCGGCAAGATCCGCTACGTCGGCGTCTCCAACTTCGCGGGCTGGCAGCTGATGAAGTCCCTGGCCGCCTCCGAGAAGCACGGTTTCCCGCGCTACGCGGCCCACCAGGTCCACTACTCCCTCGTCGGCCGGGACTACGAGTGGGAGCTGATGCCGCTCGGCAACGACCAGGGCGTCGGCGCCGTGGTCTGGAGCCCGCTCGGCTGGGGCCGCCTGACCGGCAAGCTGCGCCGCGGCCGGCCGCTGCCCCCGCAGAGCCGCCTGCACGAGACGGCCGACTACGGCCCGCCGGTCGAGGACGGATACCTCTACGACGTGGTCGACGCCCTCGACGAGGTCGCGCGGGAGACGGGCCGGAGCATCCCCCAGGTGGCCATCAACTGGCTGCTGGGGCGCCCCACCGTGTCCTCCGTCATCGTCGGCGCCCGCAACGAGGCCCAGCTGCGGCAGAACATCGGCGCGATCGGCTGGACGCTGTCGCCCGAGCAGACGGCCCGCCTCGACGCGGCGAGCCACAGGCCGGCCCCGTACCCCTACTTCCCGTACGAACGCCAGGAGGGCTTCGCCCGCGTCAACCCGCCGCTGGTCCGCCCGGCGCCGGACGTGCCCTAAGCATCGGGACGGCGGGGTCGGCGGACCCCGTCCACGTTCCACTCCTCGGGCAGTCCCGCGCCGCAGAAGACGCAGAAGTAGTCCCCGTCCCGCACGATGCCGAGCTCGCCGCATCCGGGGCAGCGCCGGAAGACCACCTCGTGCGTGAAGCCGCCCGGATGCGCGATGCCCGCCGCGTCCAGGGCCTCCGCGACGGCCGCCCACGAGGTGGTGTCCGGGCAGTATCCGGTCGACTGGTTGCTGACCTCGGCGACCACCCACCGGCCGGACTCCCTCCGGAAGCCCATCTCCCCGGCCGCGAGGACGGTTCCGCCGCCGGCGCACACCACGTGCTCGCTCCGACGCGCCGCGAGCCGCAGCACTCCCGCCGGGTCCACGACGAAGGTGAAGGGCTCGGCCGTCTCCTCCCGCGGCAGGGCGCACAGCCGGCCCTCGAGGTCCGCGGCCGAGCGGATGCCCGTCCCCACGGCCTCCGGCCGGACCAGGCTCCGCAGCTCGGCCGGCCCCACGTAGCGGTACTCCAGCCCCCTCGCCGCATCCGACACGCGGGACCTCCTCGCTCCTCACCCGGTCTTGTCTTCCAGGCAACTTATCCGGGGGCGACGTGTCTGACACCGGAAGGGAAATCCGAGGCGGCACCGCTCCCCGGGCCGCGACGTACGCAACGTCCAGGCGGTCGGCCGTCGAGGGGGACGGCTCAGCCGAGCGTGTACGTGAACGTGTACGCGACGGACTGCTCGCCGTGCAGGTAGCTGAACCCGCCGGATCCCGAAAGGCCGTCCAGTTCGCCGGTGCCGGAGCCGGGGACCACCTCGAAGCGGCAGCGCGTGCCCGAGGAGTCGAAGTCGCCCCGCTCCTCCAGGACGAAGGTCCCCTTGCGCCCGTCGACGGTGCCGGACAGGAGCTCCATGCCGGTGTACGTGCCGGTCGTCTCCCCGGTGTAACCGATCGTGTAGGCGCACCGGGTGCCGGGAGCCTCGATCGTGCCGGAGAAGGAGTTGGTCACCGTCGCGCGGGCGAGCCGCGGTGCGGTGTCGGCCGGGCCGACGGGCTGCTCCTCCCAGTCGGCGAAGGTGAAGCTGCCGCCGGTCTGCGCGGGGGTGGGCGTGGGCATGGTGGTCCTCCAGGCGCTGTGCGTCGTCGGCCGGCGGGCGTTCGTGCCCCCGGCGTGGGAACAGCCTGTCCGGGATACCTGACACCTTCTGTCAGGTATCCCGGACAATGGCCTCCATGCGCGCAGACCGGCTCCTCTCCCTGCTCCTGCTGCTCCAGAACCGCGGCCGGATGACGGCCCCCGAACTCGCCGCCGAACTGGAGGTGTCGGTCCGTACGGTCTACCGGGACGTCGAGGCCCTCGGCGCCTCCGGGGTCCCCGTGCACGCCGACCGGGGCCCGGCGGGCGGGTTCCGGCTGATGGACGGCTACCGCACCCGCCTCACCGGCCTGACCGACGCCCAGGCCGGCTCGCTGTTCCTCGCCGGAGTGCCCGGCCCCGCGCGGGAACTCGGCCTCGGCTCCGACCTGGCCGCCGCGCAGCTCAAGCTCCAGGCGTCCCTGCCCGCCGAACTCGCCTCCCGGGCCCGGCAGATCCAGGCCCGCTTCCACCTCGACGCCCCGGCCTGGTTCCGCGACGCCGACCCCGTACCGCACCTCGCGCAGATCGCGCAGGCGGTGTGGGACCAGCGGATCCTGCGCACGCACTACCGGCGCTGGGGCGGGGAGGTCCGCCGCGAGCTGAGCCCGCTCGGCCTCGTGGTCAAGGGCGGCATCTGGTACCTGGTGGCCAGGGCGGACGAGGAGGCGGTGCGGACCTACCGCGTGGGGCGGTTCCTGTCCGTGGAGACCCTGGACGAGGGATTCGAGCGGCCCGCCGGCTTCGACCTCGCCGCGTACTGGCAGGAGAGCTCCCGCCGCCTGGAGAACTCGCTGCTGCGGCAGACCGCCGTCCTGCGGCTCTCCCCGCGCGCCCGCAGACTGCTGCCCATGCACTTCGGCGCGGCCGGCGTACGCGCCCTCGCGGACGCGGAGGAGGCAGGCCCGGACGCCGTCGACGCGGAGGGCTGGCTCCACGTCCGCCTGCCCGTGGAGACGCACGCCGTCGCGGTCGGCGACCTGCTGCGCCTCGGCCCCGAAGCGGAGGTCCTCGGCCCGCCCGAACTCCGCCGGGCGGTCGCCGAAGCGGTGGCGGCACTGGCCGAACGGTACGCCGCGGGGTAGGCCTTGCCGGAATTCGCTTCGTGCCGTGCGGCCGGCGTCCTACGGTGGCCGGGTGACGACTCGGATGATCATTCTCAACGGTGGTTCCAGCTCGGGGAAGTCCGGCATCGTGCGCTGCCTGCAGGCCGTGCTGCCCGATCCGTGGCCGGCGTTCGGCTGCGACTCCTTCGTCGACGCGCTGCCCGCGCGGATGCGGGCGTCGGACGGGGGGATCACCTTCGCCGCCGACGGCGGGGTGAGCGTCGGCGCGGAGTTCCGGGCGCTGGAGCAGGCCTGGACGGAAGGCATCGTGGCGATGGCCCGGGCCGGAGCCAGGGTCATCGTCGACGAGGTCTTCCTCGGCGGGGCGGCCTCCCAGCAGCGTTGGCTGAAGGCGCTCGGGGGGCTGGACGCGCTGTGGGTCGGCGTCAGGTGCGAGAGCGCGGTCGCCGAGGGCCGTGAGACCGCCCGGGGCGACCGGGTCCGGGGGATGGCCGCGGCGCAGGCGGACCTGGTCCACGAGGGCGTGTCGTACGACCTGGAGGTGGACACGACGCACACCGAGTCGCTCGCCTGCGCGCGGGCCATCGCCGCCCGAGTCCGCTGACCGTTCCGACGCGCCGGGAGGCGCCGCCCGGCGGATGGACGGCGGATGGCCTGGGGTGACCCGCGGAATCCCTTGAGTCCTGTGGGAGTTCGGCGCCCCGCGGGGCCACCGCCACGCCGGCCACCCGCCCCTGCCTGGTGGCCGATGGCGGGTCCGCGCGCTAACGTCCCTCCATGGTTGACATGAGCATGCTCTACAGGATCCTGCGGAGAATCCGCCGGCTCTCCGTCGTGTGCCTCCTCCCGCTGGCCCTCCTGGCCGCGCCGGGCGCCGCCACCGCGTCCGCCGCCACCGCGCCGGGCGCCGCCACCGCGTCCACCGCCGCCACCACGGCGGCGCACGCCGCACCGGCGTCCGCAGCCGCCGACGCCCGCTGGGGCGACCGCCGCCTCGACGAGGTCGCCTTCCTGACCACCCACAACGCCTTCACCAACTACGAGTACTCGCGCTGGAGTTCGGTGAACCAGTCCGAGTCGGTGCGCGCCCAGCTCGACAACGGCGTCCGGGGCCTGAGCCTGGACACGCACTGGTACGAGCGCAGCACCTGGCTCTGCGTGATCAGCTTCGGCAGCGACTGCTACCCCAGCGACGTGTACCTGTGCCACGGCGACTGCAAGACCTTCGCCGGTGCCACCTACGCCCTGCCGAGGCAGTCCTTCCAGGGCACCATGCAGACCGTGGTGGACTTCCTCGACACCCATCCCCAGGAGGTCGTGACCGTCTTCCTGGAGGACTACGTCAGCGCCGACCAGCTGGGGCAGTCCCTCGGCCGGGTCAGGGGGCTGCCGGAGCTGCTGTTCCGGCCCGACGACTGGAGCGTGCGGCAGCACGGCTGGCCGAAGGTGGCCGACCTCGTCACGGCCGGGAAGCGCCTGCTCGTCTTCTCCGACCGGTCCGACCGCGAGCACCTGGGCGTCATGTACGACAGGTCCTGGACGGTGAGCAACTACTGGAGCCTCGGCGACATGGGCAACGACCTCGCGTGCGTCACCCGCTGGCCCGACGTGCCGCTGGACCGCCAGGAGCCGGGATTCCGGCGGCTGTTCACGATGAGCCACCACCGCAACGTGCCCACCGTCCTGACGGCCTCCCTCGACAACGGCGCCAAGCTCCGCAACCGCATCGCCGAGCAGTGCCGCACCGCCACCGGGGGGCGCGACCCGAACTACGTCTCCGTCGACTTCCACCGGCTGTCGGACGGCAGCGGCCACACCCCCGCATCGATCGTCGCGGAGCTCAACGCGAGGCGCTGAGAGCGCCCGTCCGGCATCCGGTCACCCGGCCGCCTTCAGGCGGCGGCCGATCTCCTCGCTCACACGGCGCTGGAGGTCGGCCAGCTGCCCGTTGTCGTACCCCGCGAGGTCGCCCGGATCACCCGGGCCCTTCGAGGCCGCCTCCTGCTGTTTCTGCTGCTCCCGGCGCTTGAGCTCCTGCTCCTCGGGCGAGCCCGGCGCCGCGTACGCGCACCGGATGAGCGCTCCGTCGGCGGCCTTCAGACAGGTCGCCTCCCGGCCGCCGACCTGCCCCTTCCCCTCCACCCGGTAGCGGATGTTCTGCTCGCTGCCCACGGTGGCCGTCCACGTGCTGCCGCCGGTGGGCACGACCTCGAACACCTGGTCGTCGTTGTAGCAGCAGACGTCCCGGTACTCGGCCTTGATCAGGGCCACGAGCGCCTTCGGGGACGACCACGCCGGATCGAGGCGGTGCACGGTCATCGGCGCGAGCCCTCCGCCCGAGTGGCGGGTGGGTATCGTCGACACGGCCACGACCGAACTGGCCTCCCCCTGCGGTGTGAGCGGGGTGACGTACGCGCTGCGCCCGGCCTCGTCGCGGTACCGCAGGGTGAACTCGGACTCGTTCCCCTCGTTGGCGCCGTCCTCCGAGGCGTCCCAGCCGCTGCGCTCGAACCACCAGTCTCCGAAGCCGCCCACGGCGGCCGTCGCCTCGCGCTGGCGGGCCGCGATGCTGATCGGATACGAGGGACCCGGAACGGCGGAGGTGTCGGTGGTGATCGTGAGCTTCCCGGTCCGCCCGTCGTAGAGCGCGACACCCGCGGGGCGTTCGGTCACGACGAAGAACCCGGTCTGGCGCTTGAGCGGGACGACCACGGTCGGCGTGCCGCCCGAACAGGTCACGTAGGCGTCGTCGGCCTCGAAGCGGACCCAGCGCTTCTGGGCCGAGATCTTCCTGCCGAGGTTGTGCGAGAACCAGCCGCCGATCCGGGCGTCCGCCACGGACACGTCGAAGGGGCAGCGGTCCTGGCTGCGGCTCTCGCCGCCGAGGGGCACGTCCTGCACGAGGCCCACCTCGTACCCGGACAGCCAGCCGCGTCGCTCCACCAGGGTGCCGAACCGGTCCGAGTCGGGCAGGTAGGTGATGTCGGCGATGTCACCCGTGACATCGCCCAGATGCGGGGCGGCCTGCGCCTTGCCGACGACATAGGGTGCCCGGGCCGTCAGGCCGGGCACGGGATCGGTCACGATCTGCGCCGTGGCCATGTACGCACGGTCCTGGAGGTACGCCCCGTACACCAGCCAGCCGACGGCGAGGGCCAGCCCCACGAGGGCCCCCAGGCATCCGAAGGCGGCCGCCGAGTCCCCGGCGCCCACGAGGTGCCCGGCACGCCGTCGCCGCCACCGCACGACCAGCCACACCGCCACGGTCCCCGCCGCGGCGAGCAGGGGCAGGGCGAACCAGGCGAAGAGCTTCCGCAGCTCCCAGACGGCGATCGTCGTGTAGTACGACGCCCACCAGAACACGAACCCCGCCACCACGACGGCGATCCCCACACGCAGTACCCGGCCCATCAGCGCCCCCGCCCCTCGGCCCCACCCCGGCTCACCGATTCTGTACCCCGGGATCATGCCGTGTCACGAGGTGGCGCGGTCCGGCGCGGGCGAGCGGGCGGGCGAGGGGTCCGTCCGGCCCGCCCCTACGGGGTGGTGCGGGCCGGGAAGGCGAACGCGTAGCCCTGCGCCCTGAGCCAGGGCAGGTACTCCTTGAGCGCGGCGACGGTTTCGCTGCGGTCCCCGCCCCCGTCGTGGAAGAGCACGGTCGGCCGCAGCGGAAGCTGCTCCTCCACGGCTGCGACGATGGCCGGCAGGCCCGGCCGGCTCCAGTCCTTGGGGTCCACGCTCCAGCCCAGGGGCCGCATGCCGCTCGCCGCGGCGATCGCGCGGCTCGCGGGGGTGAAGGCACCGCCCGGCGCGCGGTAGTAGGTGACGGGGACACCCGGCACGGCCTTCTCGATCATGGCCTTGCCGTCGAGTATCTGCTGCTTCTGGTACGCGACGGGCTTGTGGTCCATCGTGACGTCATGGTCGACGGAGTGGTCGCACAGCCGGTGCCCGTCGGCGGCGACCGAGCGGACCAGGTCCGGGTACTTCTGCGCCTTGGTGCCGATCATGCAGAAGGTGGCCTTGACGTGGTTCTCCCGCAGCACCTGGAGGACCTGAGGGGTCCAGCGGGGGTCCGGACCGTCGTCGATGGTGATGGCCACGCCGCGGCCAGGTCCCTGCGCCAGTCGCGAGATCGCGGGCGGGATCGCGGCGGCCTCCCGGGCGGAGCCGGGGGAGTGCGCGGCGGAGCTGCCGCCCGACGGGCCGCCGGTGGCGGCGAGGGCCGGTGCGGCGGCTGCTGCCACGAGGCCGAGGACGGCGGCCGCCACGGCGGAGCCGGCCCGCCGACGGCGTGCGGAAATGCTGGTGATGCCCATGGAGGCGGTCTTCCTTTGCGCTCGCCCCCCGGCCTGCGTTGCCGGTCCAGAGTAGGCCAGGTGACGGGGGTGCCTCTTCATCCGATCGGCCCATGGGGCGGGCGCGGGGGAGGAGACGGCCCGGCGCCGCGCCGGCCGCGTCCCGGAGCCGGCCGGCGCGCGGGCCGGCTCCGGGCCTGCCGAGATGGCCTAGCGGGTCGGGTAGTCCGTGTAACCGCGGGCGTCTCCCCCGAAGAAGGTGGACGGGTCCGGTGTGTTGTACGGGCCTTCGGTGCGCAGCCGCTCGGGCAGGTCGGGGTTGGCCAGGAAGAGGGCGCCGAAGGCGAGGACGTCGGCGGTGCCGTCCTCGACCAGCGTGAGGGCGCGGTGGTCGGTGGGGCCTTCGGTCGCCGGATTGAGCACGAGCGGGCCGGAGAACTGCTTGCGCAGGGCGAGCGTGGCCTCCCGTGCCGCGGGTCCGTACTCCAGGACGTGGAGGTAGGCGAGGCCGAGTCCGTCGATCTCCTTGACCAGCGCCTCGTACGCGGGCTGCGGGTCGGGCTCCGAGATGCCGTTGTACGGGTTCCCGGGCGAGACGCGCAGAGCGGTGCGCTCGGCGCCGATCGCGGCGGCCACCGCCTTGACCGCCTCCACCGCGAAGCGGATCCGGTTCTCCACCGGGCCGCCCCACTCGTCGGTGCGCAGGTTCGAGCCGGGGGCGAGGAACTGGTGGATCAGATAGCCGTTGGCCCCGTGCAGCTCCACCCCGTCGAATCCGGCCTCCACCGCGTTGCGGGCCGCCTCCGCGAAGTCGGCGATGGTCTGCCGTACCTCGGCTCCGGTCAGCTCGTGAGGGGTCACGAAGTCCTTCATCCCGTCCCCGGTGAAGAGCTGTCCCTCGGCGGCCACCGCCGACGGGGCCACGGGGACGAGGCCGTCGGGAAGCAGCGAAGGGTGGCCGATGCGCCCGGAGTGCATCAGCTGGGCGAAGATCCTGCCGCCCGCCGCGTGCACGGAGTCGGTCACCTCGCGCCAGGACGCGACCTGCTCGGCGCTGTGCAGGCCGGGGGTGAAGGGGTAGCCCTGTCCGACGACGGAGGGCTGGATCCCCTCGCTGATGATCAGACCGGCGGACGCGCGCTGGGTGTAGTACTCGGCGACGAGGCCGGTTGCGACGCCGCCCTCACCCGCGCGGCTGCGGGTCATGGGTGCGAGGGCGATCCGGTTGGCGAGGGTGGCGCCGGCGAGGTGGACCGAGTCGAAGGCGGTGGTCATTTCTGCCTCACAAAGAGATCGTGGGTCGTGATCATTGGTCGGCCAAGTATTGGCTGCGAGAGGCAGCGTACCCCATTACTTGGCCGACCAAGGTAAAATGTGGGCGACGGGTAGAATCCGCCCCGGGAACTGCCGATCGACCAGGAGGAGCGCGCCGTGACCGCGGAATCAGCGCAGGAATCGCGCCCCGCCTCGACGTGCGCGGTGCCCGGCGCCGTACTGGACGGGCCGGTGAGCCACGCGATCAGCAGGGTGGCCCGGCTCCACCGGATCGCGGCGGGGCGACTCCTGCGGGACCTGGGTCTGCACCCGGGGCAGGAGTTCCTGATGATGCACCTCTGGGACAGCGGGGCCGTGCGCCAGTCCGAGCTGATCAAGGCGCTCGGCCTCGACCCTTCGACGGTGACCAAGATGCTCCAGCGCCTGGAGCAGGCCGGCCACGTGCGGCGCAGTCCCGACCCCCTGGACCGGCGGGCCTCTCTGGTCGAGGCGACGGAGGCCAGCTGCGGACTGCTGATCGAGGTGCGCCGGGCCTGGGGCGAGCTGGAGCGCCAGACCCTGGACGGCCTGGACACCGCCGAACGCGCCGAACTGGCCCGACTCCTGGGCAAGGTCGAAACCGGCCTGTGCGCGGAGGTCACCCGCGGCGGCACGGAGTGCGACGCCGGGGCCGGGTACAAGGGGCCGGTCGACGCTTGCGGTTGACGGCCTGATCGGCAGGCCTCCCGGGCCCGTTCGTCTCCGTGTGCGGCCGGGCGGCCTGGAGGGCGGACCTCCAGCTCGACGGTGAACGGCTGACCGCTGCCCTGCGCAGTGCCTCCTGGGCGGACCGGCCGGTCATCGCATCCCGGGACCGGCGCCGGGCCTGGACCGGCACGGCAGCATGATCCGCCGCTGACGGCGGGGACTCCTCGTCGGACCCTTCTTGCGCGAACGGGGCCGCACCCATGGTGGGTGCGGCCCCTCGGCGTATGGTGCCGCGCCCCGATTCCCTGGCTCCCTCCAGCGACTCGGCGAACAGGTGGCCATCGCTCCGGTTCGCGATTGCACCCGTAAGTGATGTGTATGTGTGGGTGGTTCGAAGAGTGTGGTCATTCCGAGGGGCTGGCGGGGAGGACTCTTTGAGAAAGCTTGTCGAACAACTCCCGGCGCATGGGGCGCCCTTGAATCAACTCCCGTAATCGGTCAGGGTTTCGAGTGCCCCTCCGGAGATCTTCCGGATCCCGGCGGGCTGCGCAGGATTGCTTTGACGCCCCACACGTCAACACGAGGAGCACTCTCTCCATGTCAACTCACAGGCACGCACGCACCCGTTCGCGCGGCTTCCAGGTCCTTGCAGTGGCCACCGGAGTCGCCACTGCAACCGGTGTCTGCATGCTGTTGTCCCCCCTCGCGGGCGCGAACACCCCGCCCGAGGGAACGGTGTACGGGCTGGGCGCACCCGGAGCGCTCAGCGGCAGCTACATCGTCATACTCGACAAGACCGCGGACAAACCGGCGCTGGCCAAGAAGTACGGCGGCGAACTGAAGCGCACCTACGCGTCCGCCGTCGACGGCTTCTCCGTGGCAGGGCTTTCGGAGACCGGGGCCAAGCGCCTCGCCGCGGACCCGGCCGTGGGCAAGGTCGTCCAGAACAAGAAGTTCTCCATCAGCACCACCCAGGACAACCCCCCGTCGTGGGGCCTCGACCGCATCGACCAGACGCAGACCGCGGCGGACAAGAAGTACACGTACCCCGACTCGGGCGGCGAGGGCGTCACCGCCTACGTCATCGACACCGGGGTACGGATCAGCCACAAGGACTTCGGCGGCCGGGCCGCGTACGGCTTCGACGCCGTGGACAACGACCAGAGCGCCGACGACGGAAACGGGCACGGCACGCACGTCGCCGGGACCATAGCCGGCACCTCCCACGGGGTGGCCAAGAAGTCCGAGATCGTCGCCGTCCGCGTCCTCGACGACAACGGCTCGGGTACCACCGAGCAGGTCGTGGCGGGCATCGACTGGGTGACGCAGCATCACACCGGGCCCTCCGTGGCCAACATGAGCCTCGGCGGCGGCGCCGACGAGGCTCTCGACGAAGCGGTCCGCCGGTCGATAGCCGCCGGTGTCACCTTCGCCGTGGCGGCGGGCAACGAGTCCGCCGACGCCGGGCAGGGCTCTCCCTCGCGGGTCCCCGAGGCCATCACCGTGGCCTCCAGTACGGCCGACGACGCCCAGTCCTCGTTCTCGAACTTCGGCCCGGTCGTGGACCTCTACGCACCCGGTTCCGACATCACCTCCGACTGGAACGACAGCGACACCGGTACGAAGACCATCTCCGGCACCTCGATGGCGACCCCGCACGTGGTGGGTGCGGCCGCCCTCTACCTCGCCGGACACAAGGACGCGTCCCCCTCGCAGGTCGCGCAGGCACTGACCGCAGGGGCGACCCCGGGGAAGATCACCAACCCGAGCGGCGGAACCCCGAACAAGCTGCTGAAGGTGTCCGCACAGTAGGTGCGGCAGCCCGTGAACGCGCCGGGGCCGGCACATCCGAGGGGGGATGCGCCGGCCCCGGCGTCATGCTCACGAGACGGCGTACCACTGGCTGGCCCAGCCCGTGTTGATGGTGCTGGTGGACTGTTCCGCGAGGTTGACCGTGCGCGGCAGCGAGGTCTGACCGGTCAGCACGGTGCTGTAGCGCAGCAGCGGCGGGGCCAGGCCCGCGTTGACCGAGATGCCTGCGCCCGTGGCCTTGAGGGTGAGCCCGTTGGTGGCCCAGTTGCCGTTGAGCAGCAGGGCGATGAAGTACGTGCCGGGGGCGGCCGTGAACGGCTTGGTGAGGGCGAACGGCTTGGCGATCGCGTCGGTCATCAGCTGGGGCGAGACGTCCTCGGTGGTCCCGACCAGAGCGCCGTTGGCGTCGTACACCCCGAGGTAGCAGTTCGCGAGCTGGGCGTTCGGGTCGATGCCGGCCAGGCCCAGCCAGATGTTCGACCAGGTGATCTGCTCGCGCAGGACGATCCGTACCAGGGTGACCCGCCCGCCGACGCCCGCGGCCGACTGGGCGGTGACGTGCCCCGCGTCGTTGGGGTCGCCCGTCCACGCCAGCAGGTTCTGGTCCTGGGGCCTGGGCCCGTCGAAACCGGCCCCGCCGCCCGGGGCGGGCGCGGACGCGGGAGCCGAGGAGGCCGCCGCCCCGCGCTGTGCCCCGCCGGGAGCGGTGCACCCGCCCAGGATCAGCATCGTTGCGAGCGCGGCAACGAGGCCGGTCGTGGCAGTGGTGGTGCGGGTGCGCATGGTCCCCCCATGAGGTGCGGATGTGCCGACGGGACATCGTCACACGAACGGCCGGTGTGATCGTCGCCGGGCGGATCCCGAAGATCTTCGAGCGGGACCGATGAGTTCCGGTGGCGGCGTCGGTCCATCCCTGTGACGAGCGACGAACGACGTTCGCGGACCCACCGAGGAGACCGACATGGCCGACATCACCGACATCGAGACCGAGACCCGGACCCTGGACGCCGTCGGGGCCGGGATCACCTACGACGTCCGCAGCCCCGCGGGCGCCGCCGGACCGGCCGGCGTCCCCGCGCTGCTGCTGGTCGGCTCGCCGATGGACGCGACCGGGTTCGCCACCCTGGCCTCCTACTTCACCGACCGCACGGTGGTCACCTACGACCCGCGGGGAGTGGGCCGCAGCCCCCGCACCGACGGCGCGCCGGAGAACACGCCCGAGGAGCACGCCGACGACCTGCGACGCGTGATCGAGGCCCTCGGCACCGGGCCGGTGGACGTCTTCGCGAGCAGCGGCGGCGCCGTCAACGCGCTCGCCCTCGTCGAGCGGCACGGGCCCCTGGTGCGCACGCTCGTCGCGCACGAACCGCCCCTGGCGCAGGTGCTCCCGGACCGCGAGGTGGTGCTGGAGGTCTGCGCGGACATCCACGCGACCTACCTGCGCGAGGGCACGGGGCCCGCGATGGTCAAGTTCTTCTCCGTGGTGGCCCGCAAGGGGCCCTTCCCTGCGGACTGGGCCGACGAGCCGCTCCCGTCGCCCGCCCAGTTCGGGCTGCCGACCGAGGACGACGGCACGCGGGACGACGCCCTCCTGGGACAGAACATGCGGACCTGCACCGGCCACCGGCCCGACTTCGGCGCGCTGCGCGCCGCGCCGACACGCATCGTCATCGCGGCCGGCAAGGAATCCGAGGGGGAGTTCCCCGCCCGCGCCGCGGCGGAGACCGCCGCCTCGCTCGGCACCGTGCTGAGCGTGTTCCCCAGCCACCACGGTGGATTCCTGGGCGGCGAGTACGGCCGGGAGGGCGCCCCCGAGGAGTTCGCGCAGGCCCTGCGGGAGGCACTCCGTACCGGCGAATGATCCGTCCGCCGGGCGTCGGCCGTGCCTCCGGCGGAACCGATCAGGATTGGAGAAGCCCCGGTCACGGGGGCGCGGCTAGCGTGAGGGACATGGACAACACAGACATCACCGTTCACTGGACCTTCCTCCCGCACACCGACCCCGATGCCTCCCTGGCCTTCTACCGAGACATCCTGGGCTTCGAGGTCCGCAATGACGTCGGGCAGGGTGCGATGCGCTGGATCACGGTCGGCCCCGCCGGCCGGCCCGGCACCTCGATCGTGCTGGAGCCGCCGGCCGCCGACCCCGGGATCACCGAGGACGAGCGCCGTACCGTCGCCGAGATGATGGCCAAGGGGACCTACGCCCGCATCGTCCTCGGCACCACCGACCTCGACGGCACCTTCGAGCGGCTGAAGGCCGGGGGAGCGGAGTTCGTGCAGGAGCCCGCCGAGCAGCCCTACGGCGCACGCGACTGTGCCTTCCGCGATCCCGCAGGCAACTTGATCCGGATCAACGAGCTGAGCTGAGCCCGGAGCTGATTAGATCGAACAGATCATCCTCAACCGATCGTTCGCCACTGATCCTTCGCAACAGGTCCGGCACGGCAGAGTCCAGCGCAGAGACGGAGACACGATGAGCAAGGCCACGAGGACGGACAGGCAGCCGCCCGCGCCGCACGTTGCCGACAGCCACGACTTGATCCGCGTGCACGGTGCGCGCGAGAACAACCTCAAGGACGTCAGCATCGAGATCCCGAAGCGGCGGCTGACGGTGTTCACCGGCGTGTCCGGCTCGGGCAAGAGCTCGCTGGTGTTCGACACGATCGCCGCGGAGTCGCAGCGGCTGATCAACGAGACCTACAGCGCCTTCGTACAGGGCTTCATGCCCACCCTGGCCCGGCCCGAGGTCGACGTCCTCGACGGACTGACCACCGTGATCACCGTCGACCAGCAGCGGATGGGCGCCGACCCGCGTTCCACGGTCGGCACCGCCACCGACGCCAACGCGATGCTGCGCATCCTCTTCAGCCGCCTCGGGCAGCCGCACATCGGCTCGCCGAAGGCGTTCTCCTTCAACGTCGCATCGATCAGCGGGGCCGGCGCCGTCACCGTCGAGCGCGCCGGGCAGAAGGTGAAGGAGCGCCGCAGCTTCAGCATCACCGGCGGCATGTGCCCGCGCTGCGAAGGCCGGGGCTCGGTCACCGATCTCGACCTCACCCAGCTCTACGACGACTCCAAGTCGCTCGCGGAAGGCGCGATCACCGTCCCCGGCTACACGGGAGGCGGCTGGAACTCCCGGCTCTACAGCGAATCCGGCTTCTTCGACCCGGACAAGCCGATCCGCAAGTTCACCAAGAAGGAGCTGGCCGACTTCCTGCACCGCGAGCCGACCAGGATGAAGATCGCGGGCATCAACATGACCTACGAAGGTCTGATCCCGCGGATCCAGAAGTCGATGCTCGCCAAGGACAAGGAGGGCATGCAGCCGCACATCCGGGCGTTCGTCGACCGGGCGGTCACCTTCACCACCTGCCCCGCGTGCGAAGGCACCCGGCTCAGCGAGGGCGCCCGCTCCTCGAAGATCCAGGGGATCAGCATCGCCGACGCCTGCGCGATGCAGATCAGCGACCTGGCCGAATGGGTCCGCGGGGTCGAGGCCCCCTCGGTGGCGCCGCTGCTCGACGCCCTGCGGCACACCCTCGACTCGTTCACCGAGATCGGCCTGGGCTACCTCGCCCTCGACCGGCCGGCGGGCACGTTGTCGGGCGGCGAGGCGCAGCGCGTCAAGATGATCCGCCACCTCGGCTCCTCCCTCACCGACGTCACCTACGTGTTCGACGAGCCCACCACCGGCCTGCACCCGCACGACATCCAGCGGATGAACGACCTGCTGCTGCGCCTGCGGGACAAGGGCAACACCGTGCTCGTCGTGGAGCACAAGCCGCAGACGATCGCGATCGCCGACCACGTCGTCGACCTCGGCCCCGGCGCGGGTCAGGCGGGCGGCGCCGTCTGCTTCGAGGGCACCGTCGACGGGCTGCGCGCCGGTGACACCATCACCGGCCGCCACCTCGACGACCGGGCCGCCGTGAAGGAGAAGACGCGGACGGCCACCGGGACCCTGGAGATCCGCGGAGCGACGGCGCACAACCTGCGCGACGTCGACGTGGACGTCCCGCTCGGTGTGCTCTGCGTCGTCACGGGCGTTGCCGGCTCCGGCAAGAGCTCGCTCGTGCACGGCTCGCTGCCCCATCTTTCGGGGGCCGCCGGCGAAGGCGTGGTGTCGATCGACCAGGCCCCGATCCGCGGTTCGCGGCGGAGCAACCCGGCGACGTACACCGGACTCCTCGACCCGATCCGCAAGGCCTTCGCCAAGGCCAACGGCGTCAAGCCCGCCTTGTTCAGCGCCAACTCCGAGGGTGCCTGCCCCAATTGCAACGGCGCCGGGGTCGTCTACACCGACCTCGCGATCATGGCGGGCGTCGCCACCACCTGCGAGGAGTGCGAGGGCAAGAGGTTCGACGCCTCGGTGCTGGAGTACCACCTCGGCGGTCGGGACATCAGCGAGGTGCTCGCGATGCCGGTGGCCGAGGCCGTGGCCTTCTTCGGCGACGGCGAGGCGCGCACGCCGGCCGCCCACAAGATCCTCGAGCGGCTCGCCGACGTCGGGCTCGGCTACCTCAGCCTGGGCCAGCCGCTGACCACCCTGTCCGGCGGCGAGCGGCAGCGGCTCAAGCTGGCCACGCACATGGGCGACAAGGGAGGGGTCTACGTCCTGGACGAGCCGACCACGGGCCTCCACCTCGCCGACGTGGAGCAGCTGCTCGGCCTGCTCGACCGGCTGGTCGACGCCGGCAAGTCGGTGATCGTCGTGGAGCACCACCCGGCGGTCATGGCGCACGCCGACTGGATCATCGACCTCGGCCCCGGCGCCGGGCACGACGGCGGGCGGATCGTCTTCGAGGGCACCCCCGCCGACCTGGTCGCCGCCCGCTCCACCCTGACGGGCGAGCACCTGGCCGCGTACGTGGGAGGCTGAGGCCGCGGGTGCGCCGGTGCGGCTACCGGCGCAGATCGAGCGAAAGGTGCGCGGACAGCGAACCCAGGAACTCGGCTGCGTCGAAGGCCGCTCCGGCGGACACGACCCCGGCGGTCGTCGTGGTCCGCCCCGTCAGGACGCGGTGGACCGCCTCCACCGCGAGCGGCGCGCTGACGGCATAGATGTCCTGGCCGCTCGCCACGGCGCGCCGCTCCTCTCCGCCGGAGCGCACGAGGACGTCGACGAGGAAGGACTGCGCGGACCGGCCGCGCTCGTCGACCGCGGTCGGCGCCGGGGTGTCCGGCGCCGCCAGCTCGCCCGCCGCCTCGACCGTCATGTAGGTGCGCACCTCGGGAACGTCCAGGTGGCTGGGGACGGTGACGACGTCGGCCATGGTGAACCCGCCGATCACCTCACGGGCGCCCATCGGTTCGGGGAAGGCCCACTTCAGGGTCGGCAGCGCGTCGTCGTGGTACTCCAGCCGGCCGTGGCTGTAGCGGACGCGCCGGCCGTCGCGGCGCTCCCCGGAGACCTTGCCGGCGGCGCGGGTGCCGGCGGTCGGGTGCCAGCTGTTCAGCCCGTACGCGACGTGCACCTCGTCGGCCCGCGTCCAGTCGCCCATCGCCGCGGTGACCAGCAGGTCGCCGAGGCCGCCGAAGAAGGCCATCGCCGGGATCACCACCGTGCCGGCGGCCCGGGCGGGTTCCGTGAACTGCCCGAAGGTGTCGGCATTGGCCTCGATCTCGGCCGCCACGTCCACGTACGGGATCCCGGCGCGCAGGGCCGCCCCGATCACGGGGGCGCCGGTCGTGGCGAAGGGGCCGGCGGTGTTGATCACGGCGGCCGTTCCGGCCAGGGCCCGGTCGAGGGAGGCGGCGTCGTCGACCGAGGCCGGCCGGACCTCGAGCCCCGGGTGGGCGGCCGCGAGGGCCCGCAGCTTGTCCGCGTCGCGTCCGGACAGGACCGGGAGGAAGCCGCGCTCCAGCAACTCCGCCACCACGAAACGGCCGGTGTGCCCGTACGCGCCGAACACCGCAACCCTCTGACCTGCACTCATCAGCTTCTCCTGCGCTCTCGAACGTTCAACTACGAACAGCATGCGGGAGGTTGGCCACCGGCACGAGTGTCCGGAACGACATGGCCCGTACAATTCCGGACATGAAAACTGTCGCGCTGGCCGTCACCGACGGGATGCTGCACTTTGAACTGTCCCTGGCCTGCGAGGTCTTCGGCGCCGACCTGTCCCACGTGGCCGACCCCTGGTACGGCTTCTCCCTCTGCGGCCCGGGCGCCGTGCAGGTCGGCAGGTTCCGTATGGAGCCCGACAGCGGGCTCGACGGCCTCGCCTCCGCCGACCTGGTCATCGTCCCCGGCTGGGCCGACATCGACGTGGACCCGCCCACCGACCTGGTGGACGCGGTCCGTGCGGCCCACGAGGCGGGCGCGCGGGTGGCCTCCCTGTGCACGGGCGCCTTCGTCCTGGCCGCCGCGGGCCTGCTCGACGGCCGGCGCGCGACCACGCACTGGGCGCACACCCGCGCCCTGGCCGACCGCCATCCGCGGGTGGAGGTCGACCCGGACGTCCTCTACGTGGACAACGGCAGCGTGCTCACCTCCGCGGGCAAGGCCGCCGCCATGGACCTGTGCCTGCACCTGGTCCGCCTCGACCACGGCTCGGCGGTCGCCAACACCGTCGCCCGCCGCCTCGTCGTGCCCCCGCACCGGGCCGGCGGCCAGGCCCAGTTCGTCCCCGCACCGGTGCCCGCCCAGGACGACCATCCCCTCGCCCGGCTGTTCCCCTGGGCGATCGAACGCCTCGACCGGGCCCTGACCGTGGAGGACCTGGCCCGGCGCGCGAACATGAGCTCGCGCCACCTGAGCCGCCACTTCAGATCGGCCACCGGCACCACCCCGCTGCAGTGGCTGCTGACGCAGCGGATCCGGCGCGCCCAGGAGCTGCTGGAGACCACCGGCGACAGCATCGACGCCATCGCGGAAGCCACCGGGATGGGCACCGCCGCATCGCTGCGCCGCCACTTCAACCGCACCATCGGCGTGCCCCCGGACACCTACCGCCGCACCTTCCGCAGCGCACGGGCCGCCGGCGCCTGACGCACCGTCCCGAGGGCGCCGCCGCCGGGCCGGCTGCGGCGACGACTTATGGTGTGGGACATGAGCGGCCCCACCACGCCCCCGGAGCCCGGCGGCGTCCCGACTCCCCCTCCGGTACCCTCGCCGGCGCCCCCCTTCGACCCCGAACTGGCCGTCGTGCTGGCGGCCTTGGGTGAGGGGGCGAGGGAGCCGATCACCCCGGACAACCTCGGGGCCAGGCAGGAACGGGACGCCTCCGCCAGACCCAGGCCGACCGCCGAGGACCTGCGCGCCGACGGCCGTTTCGAGGTCACGGAGTTCCGGGTGCCCGGGCCGCCGCACGGGCCCGACGTCACCCTCGTGGGCGTGCGGCCGGCCGGACTCGCCGGGCCGCTGCCCCTGCTGTACTACATGCACGGCGGCGCCATGATCATGGGCAATGCGTGGTCCGTGCTGCCGCGGATCCTGCGCGAATGGGCCCTCCCGCTGGGCCTGGCCGTCCTCTCGGTCGAGTACCGGCTCGCGCCGCGCACCGAGTACCCCGGACCGCTGGAGGACTGCCATGCCGGGCTCGTCTGGGCGGCCGGACACGCGGCCGAACTGGGCATCGACCCCGACCGCATCGTGATCGGGGGCAAGAGCGCGGGCGGCGGTCTCGCCGCGGCGCTCGCCCTGCTGGCCCGCGACCGCGGCGGCCCCGCGGCCCTCGGGCAGCTGCTGCTCTCCCCGATGCTCGACGACCGCGGCCGTACGTTCTCCAGCCACCAGATGTCCGGCCTCGGAATGTGGGACCTCACCTCGCACGACACCGCCTGGAAGGCGCTGCTGGGCGACCGCCACGGCGCTGCGGACCTGTCGCCCTACGCGGCCCCCGCCCGGGCCACCGACCTCTCCCGGCTTCCTCCCGCCTACATCGACACCGGGTCGGCCGAGATGTTCCGGGACGAGAACGTGGCGTACGCGAACGCGATCTGGCAGGCCGGCGGCCAGGCCGAACTGCACGTGTGGCCCGGTGCCTGCCACGGCTTCGACGGCTTGGCGCCGCACGCGGTCCTGACCCGGGACGCGCGCGCGGCCAGGACCCGGTGGCTCCGGCGGCTCCTGGCGCAGCCGGGAGACGGCCCGGCCGTATGAGCCTTCGTGCGCAGCCGGCCCACCGGCCGTCGCCGGGGTGACCTGGTGGCCGAACTGTGCCGCGCCGAGCCCCCTGGCCATCCCCGGGTCCTGATGCGGTTCGGCCTGGGCTGAGGGTCAGGCGGAGGTGCTCAGGTCGCCGGTCTGCGCGGCCTCCGTGGCGTGCGAGGCGGCGTCCGTGGCCTCCGTGGTCCGCCCGGCGCCCGTGGCCTTCTCGGCCTCCGGGGTCCCCACGGCCTCCGGGGTCTCCACGGCCCGCGCGGTCTGCGCCTCCTCCGACGCCTCCGCGGGCGGCGCCTTCGCGGGGCCGGCGACGGGCCCTTCCAGCGCCGACGCCATCGCCCGCTGGCGGCGGATGCGGCGGCCGCGCACGGCGGCGTACAGGGCGGCGGTCATGATGCCGGCGGCGCACCAGGCGCCGAGGACCACGGAGATCGTGGTGAGCACGGCCACGAGGGCTCCTCGGGGTGTGAGTGGGCTGAAACGCGGGACGGAATCGGCAGCGGTGTCGGCCGCTGTGCAGGGAGAACGAGCGGCAGGGCGTTCGCGGTTCGGCGGGGAACCCCTGGAGCGGGAGTGAACCCGGTATGTCGCACGCCGGGTTCCTGCCGCTGACGCCCCACTCGCGCCGGGGAATGCCGTACGACTGCGTCATGGCTCACGACGGACCGCCTTCGGGCAACGACCGTGACCAGTACCGCCACTCCGGGCGAGGCGGTGCTTGCTCACCGTGACCGACGTGTACCCCGGGGGCGGGCACTTCACGCCCGGACCGGCCGCCGCGTCCGTGCGGGCCGCTCCCTTCCGGCCGCGGCCCGGACTGGTGTGTTTCGGCCCGTTTCCCCCGGAGGGGTGGCAGGGTGGAGGCATGTGCGGTCGATATGCCTCCTCCCGGGCCCCGGAGGACCTCGCGGGCCTCTTCGACGCCGAGCGGGATCCCGCCGCCGCGGAACTCGGGCCCTCGTGGAACGTGGCCCCGACGGATGACGTGTGGGCCGTCCTCGAGCGGGCCGACCGCACCACCGGGGAGGTGGCCCGGCGGCTGCGGCCGGTGCGGTGGGGGCTGGTCCCCTCCTGGGCGAAGGACCCCGCGGTCGGCTCGCGGATGATCAACGCGCGGGTGGAGACGGTGCACGAGAAGCCAGCGTACCGGCGCGCGTTCACCCGGCGCCGGTGCCTGCTGCCCGCCGACGGCTTCTACGAATGGGTCGCCGTGCCCGCCACCGGCGCGGCCAAGGCGTACAAGCAGCCGTACTTCATCCGCCCCGACGACGCGGGGGTGATGGCCATGGCGGGGCTGTACGAGTTCTGGCGCGACCCGGCCGTGAAGGACGACGACGACCCGGCGGCCTGGCTGACCACGGCCACCATCATCACCACCGAGGCCACCGACGCGGCCGGCCGCGTCCACCCCCGCATGCCGCTGGCGCTCGACCCGGGGGACTACGACACCTGGCTCGATCCCGCCCACCAGGACACGGCGGACCTCCGCGCGCTCCTCCACACCCCGGCCGGAGGCCGTCTCGCCGTCACTGCGGTCTCGACGGCGGTCAACAGCGTCCGCAACAACGGCCCCCAGCTCCTGGAGCCCGCCGCCCCCTGACCCCGCTCGCCGGCCCCGCCCGCCGTCAGCCGACCCGCCGGGCCAGCACCTGCCCCGGCCAGGCCCCGTCGAGGAAGGGATCGGTGCGGGTGAAGCCGTTGCGCTCGTCGTACGCGACCAGCTCGCCCCCGCCGCCCGCCCAGCAGTCGACCCGCAGCAGCCCCACCCCGGCGCGCCGGGTCTCGTCGACGGCGTGGGCGAGCAGCGCCGCCCCGACGCCCAGACCGGTGTACCGCCGGTCGGAGACCAGCAGCCGGACGTACCGCTCGGGTTCCCCGGCCGGCGCGATCGGCAGCTGCGGGCTGGGCCCGTCATCCAGGACGAGGGCTCCGACGGGGACTGCGTCCAGCTCCGCGACGTACGGGGTGTTCTCGGTCGTGTACCGCTCGACCCGCGCCGCGGCGCCGGGCTTCTGCGCATACGGTGTGGTGCCCCATTGCTCCGTGTTGCCCCGGCCGTTCATCCAGGCCACGGCCGCGTCGAGCATGCCGAGAACGGCCGGTGCGTCGGCCGGGCCGCCCGGTCTGATCCGTATGCGATGGCCTTCGCGACTGCGGTGTGTGGTGTCGTCGTTCACGTCGGCAGGGTACGCAGACGCCGGGCGGCGGTTCGCGCCCGGTGCGGGACCGGCCGCATGGTCCCCGAAGGCTCCGGGAGATGATGACGGGACGCACGAGGGGGAGGGGACGCGGCGGACGTGAACGACGACAGGCTGCGCAATGAGGAGAGCTACGAGGCGCTGCTGGCCCTGATGGGGCTCGAGCCCCTGGGCACGTGGTGGGTTCCGGGGATCCGGAAGGCCGCCACGGCGGGACGGCTGCTGGCCGCGGCGGACACCGACGGCGAACCGGCCGTCGGCCCGGCCGAGGCGGCCGGACTCGTGCTCGGCGGCGGCCGCGAGTGCCTGCTCGCGTTCGCCGGGCCCCACGCCCCGCGCGGTCGCACGGGCGGTGGGTGGCGGCGGGTCCGGATCCTCGCGGACGACCCGGTCCAGGCCCTCACCGGGCTGCTCGACGGGGCGGACCCCGACCCGCGCGGGCTGCTGCTCGCAGCCCTGGACGGCGAGACCTTCGCAGGCACGGTGCCCGGCGCGGCCGCAGCCCCACGACTGCTCGCCCTGACCGGGGTCGGCGCGAGGATCGACGCGGCGGCCGAGGCCGCGGCCGCGGAGAGCGCCGAGGAGGCCGCGGCGGTCTGGGCCGGGTTCCTGGCCGCACCCGACCCGGGGCCGGCCGTCCTCGAAGCCTGGGCCGACGGCCTCGTCGGGAACCCGCACACCCCGGAGGACATCCGGCTCGAAGTGATCCGCCGCTCCCCGAAGCAGCTGGTGCGCCTCCCGCCGGACGAGCTCGTGCAGGTCGCTCTGACGCACCCGGACCCGAAGGTCAGGCTCCACGCCGTCGAGCTGTGGGCGCCCCTGACCCCGGCCCACTGGACCCGGCTGTTCCGCACGGCCGGCACCGAACGGGAACGGTGGATCCTCGCCCTGCTCGCCGCCGAACAACGGGCCGTCCTGGAGGAGGAGGCGTACGCCCTGCTGGTGGCCGATCCGTCCACCCGCGTCCGGGCCGAGGCCGCCACGCTGACCGGCCTGCCCCCGCGGCACGCCGTCGCCCTGACGGAGGACCCCAACCCCGGAGTCCGGGCGTCGGCCTGCTGGTCGGCCTGGCCGGCCCTCCCGGCCGGGCGGCGTGGGGCCCTGCTCGCCGACGAGGCCGCCGGCGTACGAAAGCAGGCGCTGCTGCGGCACCACCAGGACGAGCCGCTCCCGCGGGGGGTCTACGTACGCGAGGAGCTGGGGGAGTACGCCGTGGAGCACTGCCGGCTCGCCCCCGACCTCGTCGAACACCTCCTCGCGACCGGGGACGCGCGCCGGCGCACGGCGCTCGCCGCCAACCCCCGCCTCGACGCGCGGTCGGTGGCCCGGCTGGCCCGGGACACCGACCACGGAGTCCGGCACGCGGTCTCCGTCCGCCCGGATCTCACCGAGGAGCAGCGGGCCGCGATCCCCCTGGACATCGGTCCCGGCGACCACTCCGACACCCTGCCCTGGGTCACGGACCTGCACGACGACCCGGAGGCCATGCGGCGCCTCGCCTCCTCCTCCCACGCCCTCGTGCGCCGGAGCGTGGCCCGGGCCCGGCGGCTCCCGCCGGACGTGGTCCGGCGCCTGGCCTGGGACCCGGACCGGATCGTGCAGCTGTTCCTCGCCGAGTCCTGCGACGACGCCCCCGCCGAGATGCTGCTGCGGGTGTGGACCTGGTGGACGGGGAGCCTGTCCAAGCCGGGGCGCCCCCGCACGCACCCCAACTTCCCCCGAGAAGGCCTGCTCCGGTACGCGGACGACCCCCACGGCCGGATGCGCCGGCTCGCCCTGGACGACCCGCTCGCACCCGCCGGACTCGTCGCCCGGTTCGCCGCGGACCGTGACCCGGAGGTGCGCCGCCGGGCCGCCGAGGACCCTCGCCTGCCCGTCGCCGATGCGGTCCGCATGACCGAGGACCCGGACGACTCCATACGCGGGATCGTCCTGCAGCTGCGGTACCTTCCGGCGAGCGTGCTCGTGGCGCGGCTGCGCGACCCCGACACGGCCCGGGCCGCCTCCTGCAATCCGGGCATCCCCTCGCACGTGATCCGCAGCATGGCGGCGCGGGCCATGCGCGACCCGGACGGGACGGACTAGAGCTGCGGGAGGTCCTTGACGAAGACGATCCCGTCGCTGCCCGCCAAATGCGCGGGGTCGAAGGGGGCGTAGCCGAACCACGGGGAGACGCGGGCGGCGGGCCGTGCGTCCCCGAGGACGGCGGACAGCCTGCGGGCGTCGACGACGCACCGGTCCGCCGGGAGCGCGTACAAGAGCCCTTCGAGGGTGTCCGGGGGCGGTGCGTCCACTCCCCGGTGCCGGATCGTGCCGAGGGCCGTGGCCACGAAGGCGTACTCGTCCCCGAGATGCGCGTGCGCGACGGCCCCGGCGCTCCACCACTCCAGCGGGATCTCGCCCAGCCGCATGCTGCTCTTCTCCCGCTGGAGATGGGAGTTGTGGGCATGGACGAGTACCGGGCCCCGGGCGGCGAGGGCGAGGAGGTTGCCGGCCATCATCCGACCCCGCAGGCCGACGAGCCGCCCCAGGCGGGCCGGTGAGGCGTCGGCCATCCAATGGTGGTAGCGCAGCAGGCCGGTTGCGGTGCGCCCGTACAGGCACGCCCGGTCCCAGTCGTCCCGCGACGCCGCCAGCAGGTGCGGCGTCTGCTCGTCGAGCAGCGCCACCAGATCGTCGGCGAGCAGCCGCAGCTCCGCCGCCTCGGGCGACTGCCCGGCGGACCGGGCCGGGTCCATCATCGCCGCGGGCTCGGTCCACCGGCCGTCGGGGCCGAGCAGGCGGTCGAGGGTGTCCGCGGTGCAGGGGAGCAGCCCCGGCTCGACCCGGGCGGCGAGGTAGCCGTGGAGTGCGGTGAGGGCCTGCCGGGGACTCGCCGCGCCGGTCATCTCCAGCGGGCCGTCGACACCGGCGAAGCGGACCCGCTCGGAGGCGGAGCGGCCCTCGTTGTGGGCGCGCATCCAGCGCACCAGCTCGCGGTTGGCCGGGGAGGTGCCCCAGCCGTGGCTGATCCCGCGCTCCACGACCTCGTCGAGGGTGCCCGTGCCCGAGGTGACGTAGTCGTCCACGGCGAGGCCCGTCATGCAGTCGCTCTCGATCGCGATCGTCCGGTAGCCCTCCTCCTCGACGAGCTGCCGGAAGAGCGCGTTGCGCAGCTCGAGGAGGGTGTCCTCACCGTGCGTGGGCTCGCCGAGGGCGAGCACCCGGGGCCGGGCCGGGAGGAGCCCCGTGACGGAGCCGGCATCGAAGGGATGGACGGTGTCCTGGATGTCTTTGACCATGCCTTCAACGCTATCGTTGAACCTTCGGTTGAAACTTTTCACGTGCAGTGCACGACATCCTCGGGATTCATGGTGTCAAACCTTCAAAGCGGTGAACGGCTCCGGCCGGTCGATCTGGCGCGTCGGCACGGCCTGTCCACGCAGGCCGTCAGGAATTACGAAGAGGCCGGCATCCTCCCGGCCGCCGATCGCACCCCGAACGGCTACCGCACCTACACGCCGTTGCACGCACGGGCCCTGGACGCGTTCCTCGCCCTGGTCCCCGGCCACGGCCACCGCACGGCGACGTCGGTCCTGCAGGCCGTGAACCGGGGAGAGGCCGACGAGGCGCTCCGCCTCATCGACGAGAGCCACGCCCAGCTGCTCGACGACCGGCGGACCCTCCAGGCCGTGGAGCGGGCCCTGCGCGACCTGCCGCCCTCCACCGGGTCCGGACCCGGCACGGCGGTGGGCGGGCGCGGAGGCACCTTCGTCGGGCCGCTGGCGGCAGAGCTCGGGATCCGGCCCGCCACACTGCGCACATGGGAGCGCGCCGGGCTGGTGCACCCGCGGCGCGACCCGCTCACCGGCTACCGCGTGTACGACGAGGCCGACGTACGGGACGCCAGGCTGGCCCACCAGCTCAGGCGGGGCGGCCACCTGCTGGAGCAGATCGCCCCGCTGATCGCCCAGGTGCGGTCGGCGGGCGGGCTGGAGCCGTTGGAGGCCGTACTGGCGGGCTGGCGCGACCGGCTGTCCGCGCGCGGGCGGGCGATGCTGACCGGCGCCGCGGAGCTGGAGACGTACCTCCGCGAGCGGGACTGAGGCCGCAAAAAGACGAAGGCAAGGAGTTTCCCACTCCTTGCCACTATCAACCTATAGCGCACCGGGGGGCTTGTGGCAAGGCCCCCTTCGTGTCGCAGAATCGTCGGCCTCAACCGGAAACCTGCGGAAATGTGGTCTTGATGATTGACGTGATCGTTGTGGGCGCAGGCCCCACCGGCCTGATGCTCGCCGCCGAACTGCGGCTGCACGGCGTGCAGGTGGTCGTGCTGGAAAGGGACGCGGAGCCGACCCGGATCGTCCGCGCCCTCGGTCTGCACGCCCGCAGCATCGAGGTGATGGACCAGCGCGGTCTGCTGGACCGGTTCCTCGCGCTCGGCACGCAGTACCCCGTCGGAGGGTTCTTCGCCGGCATCCCCAAATCCGCGCCGGCCCACCTGGACACGGCGCACCCGTACACCCTCGGCATTCCGCAGCCCGTCACCGACCGCCTGCTGACCGAGCACGCCACCGGACTCGGGGCCGAGATCCGCCGCGGCAGCGAACTCGTCGCCGTGAGCCAGGACGAGCACGAAGTCACCGTGGAGCTGGCCGACGGCACACGGCTGCGCTCGCGCTACCTCGTCGGCTGCGACGGCGGCCGCAGCACGGTGCGCAAGCTGCTCGGCATCGGCTTCCCCGGCGAGCCCAGCCGGGTCGACACACTGCTGGCCGAGGTGGAGTTGACCGCATCGCCGGAGGAACTCGCCGCAGTGATGGCGGAAGTCCGCAAGACCCAGCTGCGGTTCGGAGCCATGCCCCTGGGCGACGGGCTGTACCGCGTCGTCGCGCCCGCCGAAGGGGTGGCGGAAGACCGTACCGTTCCGCCGACCCTGGACGAGCTGAAGCAGCAGCTGCGGGCCACCGGAGGGACCGACTTCGGTGTGCATTCGCCGCGCTGGCTGTCCCGCTTCGGCGACGCGACCCGGCTGGCCGAGCGCTACCGGTCCGGCCGGGTGCTGCTCGCCGGAGACGCGGCGCACATCCACTCACCGGCCGGCGGGCAGGGCCTCAACCTCGGTGTCCAGGACGCCTTCAACCTCGGATGGAAACTGGCCGCCGAGGTCGCCGGGTGGGCGCCGGACGGGCTGCTGGACAGCTACCACGCCGAACGGCACCCGGTGGGCGCGGCCGTCCTGGACAACACCCGCGCGCAATGGGAGCTGATGTCCCTCGAACCGGGACCGCAGGCCGTACGCCGGCTGCTCACGGAACTGATCGAATTCGAGGACGTGAACCGCTACCTGACGGAGAAGATCATCGCGGTCGGCGTCCGCTACGACTTCGGCGAGGGGCATGAACTGCTCGGGCGGCGGATGCGGGACGTCGAGCTGAAGCAGGGGCGCCTGTACGGCCTGATGCACGAAGGCCGCGGGCTGCTGCTCGACCGGACGGGCCGGCTCTCGGTGGAGGGGTGGTCCGACCGGGTCGACCACGTCGTCGACGGCAGCGAGGAACTGGACGTGCCCGCGGTGCTGTTGCGGCCCGACGGGCACGTGGCGTGGGCCGGTGAGGACCAGCAGGACCTGCTCGACCACCTGCCGAAGTGGTTCGGATCCGCCGCGTCCTGAGCGCACAGCGCTGGTTCTCCCCTCCACCGGAAGGTTCCGGGTTATGGGGAATTCCGCCATCGTGCCTCCCGCCACACCTTCCTAGGCTCGCCGGAGTCCGATTCCGCGAGGGCCAGGAAAGGGAGCGGTGGATGAGTGTGGACAAGGTGGTCGGGGACTCCGCCGAAGCGGTCGCCGACGTGGCGGAAGGCGCCTCCCTCGCGGTCGGGGGGTTCGGCCTGTGCGGGATTCCCGGGGTGCTGATCGAGGCCCTGCGGCAGCGCGGAACCGGCGGCCTGCACGTGGTCTCCAACAACTGCGGTGTGGACGACCGGGGTCTCGGGCTCCTGCTGAGGGACGGCCGGATCGCCCGGATGACCAGCTCGTACGTCGGCGAGAACAAGGAGTTCGCCCGGCAGTACCTCAGCGGCGAGCTGGAGGTGGAGCTGGTCCCGCAGGGGACCCTCGCGGAGCGGCTGCGGGCGGGCGGCGCCGGGATGCCCGCCTTCTACACGCCGGCCGGAGCCGGCACGCAGATCGCGGACGGCGGGCTGCCCTGGCGGTACCGCCCGGACGGCACGGTCGCCGTGGCCTCGCCGCCGAAGGAGACCCGGACGTTCGGTGGCCGCGAGTACCTCCTGGAGGAAGCCGTCACCACCGACTTCGCCCTCGTCCGGGCGGCCGTCGGCGACCGGCACGGCAACCTGGTCTTCCACGCCTCCGCACGCAACTTCAACCCCCTCGCCGCGATGGCCGGCCGCGTCACCGTCGCCGAGGTGGAGGAGCTCGTCGAACCGGGGGAGATCCCGCCCGACCGGGTCCACCTGCCCGGCATCTTCGTCCAGCGGGTCGTGCGCGTGGTCCCCGGCGATCCCGCGGCGGCCAAGCGCATCGAGCGGCGCACGACCCGTCCGCGACTCCAGGAGGCGTACTGATGGCCCTGACACGGGAGCAGATGGCGGCGAGGGCCGCCCGGGAACTGACCGCCGGCTCGTACGTCAACCTCGGCATCGGGCTGCCCACCCTGATCCCCGACCACCTGCCCGACGGCATCGAGGTGGTCCTCCACTCGGAGAACGGGATCCTCGGCGTCGGCCCCTACCCGGACGAGGAGCAGGTCGATCCTGATCTGATCAACGCGGGCAAGGAGACCGTGACCACCGTCCCCGGCGCCGCGTACTTCGATTCCGCTCTCTCCTTCGGCATGATCCGCGGCGGGCACATCGACGTGGCGGTGCTGGGCGCCATGCAGGTCTCCGCCTCCGGTGACCTCGCCAACTGGATGGTCCCGGGGAAGACGGTCAAGGGGATGGGCGGCGCCATGGACCTGGTGCACGGCGCCCGGCGGGTGATCGTGCTGATGGAGCACACGGCGCGGGACGGCTCCCACAAACTCGTGCCGCACTGCACCCTGCCGCTGACGGGCCGGGGCGTGGTGGACCGGGTCGTCACGGATCTCGCGGTGGTCGACGTCTCCGGTGACGGCCTGCTGCTGCGCGAACTCGCCCCCGGGGTGGGCGTGGACGAGGTCAGGGCCGCCACCGGCGCGGAACTGGCCGTCGCACGCGACCTGTCGGTCCGCACCTGACGCGGTCCGGGCCCACGGTGCGTTAGCAGGGCGGCCGTGGCCGGTCAACGGGGCACGGACCACAGCCGTTTCGGCGGGCTGTGGTGCGCAGCACCGTTCTGGGCCGGGGACCCCGGCTCCTACGGTTACCCGCACCCCAGCCCGTCCGGCCCCTGGCCGGTCAGCCGTACAGGAGCCGCCATGCCGCCCAGCGAAGCACCCCCTCGGCCGCCGTCCACCGGCCCGGCCCGTTCCGCGCGTACGGGGGGAAGCCGGCGCCGTGCGCTCGGCCGGACGGCCGCGGTCGCGGCCCTGCTGGCGGGGGCGGCGCTGTTCTCGCCCGCTCCCGCCGCACGGGCCGCCGTACCCCTCCAGAAGATCGGCGACTTCGGCACCAACCCCGGCGCACTGAACATGTACGTGTACCGGCCCGCCGCAATGCCGGCCGCACCGGCCGTGGTGGTGGCGCTGCACGGCTGCACCCAGAGCGCCCAGGTCTACGCCGACAACTCGGGGCTGACGGAATTCGCCGACCGGTACGGATTCCTGCTGGTCTTCCCCGAGACGACGGCCGCGAACAACAGCAGCCAGTGCTTCAACTGGTTCGAGCCCGGCGACACCGGGCGGGGCCGGGGCGAGGCCGCCTCGATCCGCCAGATGGTCACCCGGGCCGGGGCCGCCTACGGCGCCGACCCCGCACGCGTGTACATCACGGGGCTCTCGGCCGGCGGGGCCATGACCTCGGTGATGCTGGTCGCCTACCCCGAGGTGTTCGCGGCGGGCGCGGTCATCGCCGGAGTCCCCTACGCCTGCGCCGACTCCGTGGTCACGGCCTATTCCTGTATGAGCCCGGGCACCGACCGGGCGCCTTCGGCATGGGCCGGGAGCGTCCGCGACGCGAACCCCGGCTACGGCGGGCCCTGGCCGAGGGTCGCCATCTGGCACGGCGACGGCGACACCAAGGTCGTCCCGAGGAACGCGGACGAACTGCGCGACCAGTGGACGGCCGTCCACGGCCTGGACCAGAGCCCGGACCGCACCTCCACGATCGGGCCGGACAGCACCCGCAGGGAGCAGTACCTGGCGGCGGACGGCAGCGTCGCCGTCGAGGTGGACCGGGTCCCCTCCATCGCGCACGGGACCCCGGTGGACCCGGGCACCGGACCGCAGCAGTGCGGCTCGACGGGAACGGCCCACTTCATCCGCTCGATCTGCTCCAGCTACTGGATCACCGGCTTCTTCGGCCTGGACGGCTCCGCTCCCGCCCCGGGCGGCCCGCCCGCCCCCACGGGCCTCGCCGCCACCGCGGCCACCGACACCACCGTCACCCTCGGGTGGAACGCCGTCGGCGGGGCCGCCTCGTACGCCGTGTACCGCGACGGCGCCCGCATCGCGACCCCGGACGGATCCCCGTTCACCGACACCGGACTGGGCCCCGGCACCGGCCACTCCTACGCCGTGGCCGCCCGGGACGGCGCCGGGGTGGAGGGCCCGCGCTCGTCCGAGGTGCACGCCACCACCACGGGCGCCGCCCCCAAGTGCTGGACCGCGAACAACTACCAGCACGTCCAGGCCGGCCGCGCCACGACCTCCGGAGGCCACGTCTACGCCCAGGGCTCCCACCAGGACATGGGCCTCTACAACACCTTCGTCGTGCACACGCTGAAGGAGTCACCGGCCGGGCACTACGTCGTCGCCGACGGCACCTGCCCCTGACCCCTCCCCACGCGGCGCCGCCGCACCCGCCCGCCCCCCAGCCGCGCGTACGGCCCCGTACGCCCTTCCCCCGGAGGTATCCGTGCTCCTGCCCCGCACCACCACCCTGCGGAGGTCCGTCGCCGCCGCGGCGGCGCTTGTCACCCTCGCCGCCGTCCCCGCGGCCGCCGCCCAGGACCGCGGCGGCACCGGGGACGGTGCGGCGGCCGCCTGCGCGCGGCTCCAGTGGCTGAAGGTGCCCGGCGCCGAGCGCCAGGACAAGGCCTGCCTCGCCGAACTCACCACGGCCGGGACCGTTGCCTCCGGCCACACCGACCCGGCCGACTGGGCCGGACTGACCCCCGCAGGGATCTCCGTACCGAGCGGCGTCCCCGGAATCCAGATCGACGGCTACTTCCCGGACACCTCGACGACCAACACCAACCACGGCTGGCAGCACGACGCCCAGTTCGTCATCCGCCTGCCCGACCGGTGGAACGGCGGCCTGGTGGTGGCCGGTTCACCGGGTGTCCGGGAGCAGTACGCCAACGACCGGGCCATCGGGGACTGGGTGCTGGCCCGCGGGTACGCCTTCGCCTCGACCGACAAGGGCAACACCGGGGCCGCGTTCCACCGCGACGGCCGCGCACCCGGCGACGCGATCGCCGAATGGAACCGCCGCGTCACCCAGCTCACCCGCGCCGCCCGGGCCGTCGTCGCCCAGCGCTACGCGCGGCCCCCCGCACGCACGCTGGCCACCGGCATGTCCAACGGCGGATACCTGGTCCGCTGGCAGCTCGAGAACCATCCCGAACTCTACGACGGCGGTGTCGACTGGGAAGGCACGCTCTGGCGCGAGGAGGGGCCGAACCTGCTCGGCTTCCTGCCGCCCGCCCTCGCCGCGTACCCCGCCTACGCGGACGGCGGCGAGGGGGCCGGGGAGGCCCACCGGCGGATGACCGCCGCGGGCTTCCCCGCCGGCTCGGAGTTCCTGTGGCCCTTCCACCACCAGTACTACTGGGACCTCACCCAGCGCATCTACCGGGAGGAACTCGACCCGGACTACGACGGCGCGCTCGAGGCCGGCCTGCCCTTCTGCACGCCCGGAACCCCCGCCTGCGACGCGGACTACGACTACGCCTCCCGGGCCGGCGGAGTCCGGGAAGCGGTCTCGAAGATCGCCCTGACCGGCCGGATCGGCAAACCCCTCGTCACGGTGCACGGAACCCTCGACGTGCTCCTGCCCATCGGCCAGGACTCCGACGTCTACGCCCGGATGGTCGCCGACGCCGGCCGCGGCCGGCTCTTCCGCTACTACAGGGTCGAGGGCGGCACCCACGTCGACTCGCTGTTCGACGCCTTCCCCGACAGGCTCCGGCCCATCCTCCCGTGCCACCGCGCCGCCTTCACGGCCCTGGAGGACTGGATCGGCCGGGGCGTGCAGCCGCCGCCGGGCCACACGCTCCCCCGCCCCGCCTCCGCCGGCCCCGGGGAACTGCTGACGAGCTGTCCGCTCACCCCCTGAAGGCCACTGGTGGGCTCCACCACCTCGCCGGTCACGACTGTGGAGGGCAGACACATGGGAGCGCCGCCCGCAGGTCGCGCATGATTCCCGGCATGACTAGCGGAATCACACCCCCGTCCGGCGCAGCCGCAGACGTCGACCTCTCGGGCCGCACCGCCATGGTGACGGGCGCCGGCAGCGGGATCGGCCGGGCCTGCGCCCGGGCGCTCGCCGCCGCCGGCGCGCTCGTCCACGTGGTCGACCTCGACGCCGGGGCGGCGGAGTCGGTCGCCGGTTCCGTCGGGGGGCGCGCCCACGTGGTCGACCTCGCCGAGGGCGGGCTCGTGGCCGAACTCCCCACCGACATCGACATCCTGGTCAACAACGCGGGACTCCAGCACGTCGCACCCCTCGACGAGTTCCCCGTGGACCGGTTCGAGCTCCTCCAACGGGTCATGGTCCAGGCCCCGTTCCTGCTGATCCGCCGGAGCCTGCCGCACATGTACGCTCGCGGCTGGGGCCGCATCGTCAACATCTCCAGCGTGCACGGCCTGCGCGCCAGCGCCTTCAAGGCCGGATACGTCACCGCCAAGCACGCGGTCGAGGGGCTGAGCAAGGTCGCGGCCCTCGAAGGCGCCCCGCACGGCGTCACCAGCAACTGCGTGAACCCCGGTTACGTCCGCACACCTCTGGTGGAACGGCAGATCGCCGCCCAGGCCGCGGCCCACGGCATCGAACCGGAGCAGGTGGTCGGGGAGGTCATGCTCAGCCGCTCCTCGATCAAGCGGCTGATCGAACCGGAGGAGGTCGCCGACGTCGCCGTATGGCTCTGCGGCCCGCACACCGGCTACATTACCGGGACCTCCATCCCCGTCGACGGGGGCTGGAGCGCCGCCTGACCGCGGCGAACGTCAGAGGCCGTTCGCGTCACCGCCCTCGCGGCGCCGGCGGCGGCGTGCGCCGAGGGCACCCGCCAGGCCGATCAAGCCACCCGTGATGGCGCCGGACACGAGGATGCGCAGGAAGTTCTCCATCGGACGGTTTCCCCTCTGAGTCGGATTCACCGGGGACACTAGCGACGCGCGGACGGCCTGGCTTGGACAAATCTGCTCTCGCCCCTCACAGGGCGAGGGCTCCCTCCGCCAGCCGGGCGGTGGCCAGCCGGCCGGGGGTGGTGCCGGCCAGGGCGCGGAACTCGCGGTTGAGGTGGGCCTGGTCGTAGAAGCCGCACGCGGCGGTCACGTCGGTGGGGTTCAGGCCCTCCCGGGTGAGCAGTCCGACCGCCCGGTGGAAGCGCAGCACCCGCGCGGACATCTTCGGTGTCAGACCGACCTGTTCGGTGAAGCGGCGGACCAAGTGCCCCTGGCTCCAGCCCACTTCCGCCGCGATCCGGCCGACCGGGACCGCGCCGCCGGCCCGGGACAGCAGCCGCCAGGCCTGGCTCACCTCGGGCGCGGGACGCGGACCCTGCGCGAGCCGGGCAGACAAGGCGGTGTCGAGCAGGTCGAACCGGGCCGACCAGTCGGCGGTGGCAGTCAACTGCTCGACCAGCAGCGCGGATCCGGGGCCGAAGACGTCGCGCAGCTCGACCACCCGGTTGGTCAGCTCGCCCATCGGTACGGCGAACAGCCGATAGGCGCCCAGCGGGGTCAGCTCGAGCCGGATCGCCTCCTGTCCGCCGGGATGTTCACACACCCGGGACCCGTCCTCGAGGCCCGCGACCAGCGAGCCGGTCACCCGGCTGTCCGGGCCCGCCTCGCCCAGCCGCCGGATCCCGGCGAACGGCTCGCCCAGGCTGATCACCACGACCGCGCGGCCCGTGGGCACCAGCCGCACCCGGTAGGGCGAGGCCGCCGCCTCCCAGTAGCCGGCGTAACTGTGCAGGACCGGGCGCAGCTGGGAAGGCCAGGGCCGGGTGACCCGCCACCGGTCGCCCACCCGGGTCACTTCGAGTCCCCGCCCGGCCATCACGCCCGTCCTTGCGGCCACCGGCATGTCCCGCCCCCTCTCGCACCCGGCTCCTGCGACACGTCCCGGACCAGTATCGGCGTGCCGCGTCCTGCCGGTCTCAGCGCCAGGAGGGATGGCCTTCGCCGGAGGAACCGGTGGTGAGCTTGCGCTCGTCGGTCCCGTCCGCACGTACGGCCCAGATCACGGGCTTCTCGTACGGACCCCGGACGAAGGCCACCCAGGTGCCGTCCGCGGACCACGTGGGGTCCATCTCGTGGGCGTCGGTGGCCACCAGGTCGCGATCGCCGGTGCCGTCGGCGCCGACGAGCCGGATGTCGCCCTGGGTGCCCTTGCCGTACGTCCCCGCGGTGTACGCGAAGGTCTTGCCGTCCGGGGACCACACCGGGTCGAGCGCCGGATGCGGCAGCCGGGTCACCTGCTCCGGGGCGCGGTCCGGGGAGGCGGGGTCGACCAGGTGGACCTGCCAGTTCTCGGGCTCCGTCTGCAGACAGACCGCGATGTGCTTGCCGTCCGGCGACCACGCGGGGTCCTCGACCTGGCCGGTGCCGAAGGTGAGCTGCCGGGCCGAGCCGTCGGCGACGTCGACCGCGAACAGCTGCTGCACGCCGTCCTTCTTGCGCAGTACGGCGAGCCGGCTGCCGTCCGGAGACCAGGACACCCTGCCCCCGGCGATGGGGGCGACACGACGCGGGTTCGATCCGTCCGCGTCGGCGGTCCAGACGGCCGTGCCCTCGGCGGTCGTGCGGGTGAACGCGAACGACTTGCGGTCGGGGGACCACTGGGGCAGTACGTCGCACGCGCTGCCCGTGACGAGCCGGACGGGTGCGTCCGCGGTGGGGTCCCGGCGGGCGATGACGCCGTGACAGGTCCCGGGCCAGCCCGGAGCGGTGTCCTGCCGGATGAGCAGCGGGCCGGTCGGGAACGGAGCGGGGGAAGGGGCGGCGGCCGAGCCGGTGGGAGCGATGGCCCCGGACTTGCCGCTGTCGCCGGGGGAGCCCTTCCAGGGCTGCCACACGAACAGCCCGGCGGCCGCGAGGGAGACCACGAGCGCCGCAGCGATGACCGCGCGGCGCCGCCGGGACCGCTCCTCGGCCGGCTCCTGCACCTGCGTGGGCGCGGGGGTGAGCACCGCTGCGGGGCCCGTCACGGTCGGCAGTTGCGGCTGGGGTTGTGGCTGCGGTTGCGGCCGGGGCCGTTCCGTACGGGGCTCCGCGCCGGCGGGGCGGGCGGTGTCCGGTGCCGTGACGTCCGGTGACGGGGCGTTGCGGGCAGGGGAGCCCAGGACCGGGGTGCTCCCGACCGGGGCGGCGTTCTGGGCCGGGGTGTCCCGCCCGGGGGTGCTCCCGACCGGGGTGTTCTGGGCGGAGGGGATTCCACTCGGGGTGTTCAGGGCCGGGGCGTTCTGGGCGGGCGTGTTCCGGGCGGGGGTGTCCAGGGCCGGAGTGTCCGGCACCGGGGTGTCGGGCGCGGTGGGTTGCGCGGTGGGTTCCGGGGAGGGCTGGGCGGCCGGTTCCTGCCGCGGAAGCAGCTGCGAGGCCGCGTCCGGCAGCCAGTTGTCACCGGCGGGGTGGCGGACGGTCAGGCTGCTCAGGAAGGAGGTCGGCGTGGGCCGGGAGTCCGGATCCTTGGACAGGCAGGCGCCGATGAGCCCGCGGAGTTCGCCGGGAACGGCGGTCAGGTCCGGCTCCTCGTGGACGACCATGTAGTGCCGGGCCGCGGACGGGCCGTCGCCGAAGGGGGAGCCGCCCGCCGCCTGGGTGAGGACCACCCCCAGCGCGAACATGTCGACCGCGGGGGTGACGGTGCCGCCGGTGAGCTGCTCGGGCGCCAGGAATCCCGGCGTGCCGATCTGCAGTCCGGTCTGCGTCAGGGCCGTGCCGTCCAGGGCCCGCGCGATGCCGAAGTCGATCACGCGCGGTCCGTCCTCCGCGACGATGATGTTCGCCGGCTTGAGGTCGCGGTGGATGACTCCCACCCGGTGGATCGCCTCGAGCGCCTCGGCCAGGCCGGCCGCCAGGACGGTGAGCGTGTCCAGCGGCAGCGATCCCACGCGCGCGAGCACCGCCTGCAGGGTGGGGCCGGGTACGAAGGCGGTCACCAGCCAGGCCGGATCCCCGTCCGGGTCGGCGTCGACGACCGGAGCGGTGTGGAAGCCGCCGACCCGGCGCGAGGCCGCCACCTCGTCGGCGAACCGCCGCTTGAAGCCCGGCTCGCTGCACAGCTCCGGACGTACGACCTTGACGGCGACCGCACGGCCGGACCGGGACCGGCCCAGGTAGACCACGCCCATGCCCCCCTGGCCGAGCCGTCCCAGCAGCCGGTAGCGGCCCTCGCCGACCGAGGTGGGATCGCCCGCTTCGAGCGGCTTCATGGGTTCCCCGTTTCGCACGTTGAGCAATGAACAGCCTCTCCCTACCCGTCGAGCCGCTCGGCAGTCAAGCGAGGTCCACGCTCTGAGGTGGGCGATTGGTCCCGTTCGTTCCTGAGCCGATCCTGCGGGCTTCCTTAAGGGACCTTGAAGAACGCCTCGCGGCAGCTCTTTTGGCTGGTCACAGCCCTAGGCTCGGTCGCACCCGTCCACCCCCTTCCCCCTGAGGTGCCACAGGCATGAGCCGCATCCCCACTCCCGGAACACCGTCCCGCGCCGGGGCGCGGCGGAAGAAGAAGGTGCGCACGCGCATCGTGCTGTCGCTCACCGCCGCGGCCGCGGCGGTCGCGGTCGGCGTCGCGGTGGCCGACTCCGACGGCGGGAGTGCGGACTCGGGGGCCGGCGCCGCCGGCGGGACGAAATCCGGTGCGGCCGGATCCGGTGGCGAGGGGGCGACGGCAGCCCCCTCCGCCGCCCTTCCCACCCTCCCCACCGGCTCCCCGTCCGCGACCGGTGCCACGCCGTCCGGGACCCCCGGCGCCGATGCCACGGTTTCGGCCGCCCCCGCGAAATCCGAGGCGCAGGGGAGCCGTTCCGCCGCTGCGCCGCCGCCCCCCGCCGGCAAGCCCGCGCGGCCGCCCGCCACGACCGGGGGCGGCAGTTCCGGTGGTTCGGGCGGCTCGGGCGGCTCGGGCGGCTCCTCCGGGGCGTCCGATTCCGAGTCGGCCGTCCTCGCCCTGGTCAACAAGGAGCGGGCAGCGGCCGGGTGCGGTCCGCTGACCACGAACTCCAAGCTGAGCGCGGCGGCACGGGCGTACAGCGACACCATGGCCCGCAGCGGCGTCATGTCCCACACCGGACCCGACGGGTCGACGATGACCTCCCGCGTGGAGGACGCCGGATACGGATGGTCGCGCCTGGGCGAGAACATAGCCCGCGGACAGGCGGATGCCGACGCCGTCATGAACGCGTGGATGAACAGCCCCGGCCACAAGGCCAACATCCTCAACTGCGCCTTCAAGGAGATCGGCATCGGCGTCCACAAGGGCGACGGCGGCCCTTGGTGGACGCAGGACTTCGGAGCGCCGAAGTAGCGGTCCCCGCGCCGGCCCAGCCTCCCCGCCGCCGCGCGGTGGACGTCCCCCTGACCCGTATGCCGGTCAGGGGGACGTCGGCGTTCCCGCGGCCGGGCCGGGCGGAGAGGGCGGGCCGCAGCGGGCCGGATGCCCGGGCCGCCGCCGTTCCGGGGGAGGTGGTGACGGGCCCTCCGGTGCGTCGGCCACTATGGGGCCGTGCCAAGAATTCCGCGCTACCTGCTCATATGGCTGTCGTGCACGGCCGCCAGCGTGACCGCCGTGCTGGGCACGGTCCAGTTCGTGGTCGGCTCGACCAGGCATACGCCCCCGGTCGCGCAGTCCGCCCCGATGGTCTTCGATTCGCCGCCCGCGTGGCAGGCCGGGCAGGGCCGGTCGCCGAGCCCGCAGTCCCCGAGCGCCTCCGCCACCGACTCGCCCGGCGAGACGGTACGCCCCTCCTCCTCGGCCCCGGTGCCGCCCACCGCGAAGGCCTCGACCGGAGCGCCCCGGACGACGGCGCCGAAGCCCGCCGTGGACTGCGAGGGCGGCCCGGGTCTGCACACCGTGCCCTCCGAGGGCGGCAAGGCCACGGTGCGGTACGGGAGCCGCGGCGTGTGCCTGATCTCCGCGATCCCCGGTCTCGGCTTCAAGGCCACCACGTCGCAGACCTCCAACGACACCCTGACGGTCACCTTCACCGGCGCGAACCACCGCTCCGTCATCACGGCGACGATCGAACCCATGGCGAAGGCCAGTGTCCGTGAGACGTCGTTCTGAGACCTCCTGGTCCCTTTCAGGGGTTTCACCCCTCCGTATGCCCTCATCTCCCGAGCCCCGGCGAAGCGGAAGGTGAGCTCTTCCTTAGGGGAACCTCAAGATCACGCCGACACGGTTCCGGAGGCACTGAGCGGTCCTATGCTCGCGTCAGCCGAGTGGCCCTCGGCGCCCGGGCGTGACGCCCCGGCGATGTGACGGGCCGCCGGTTTCACCGATCCGGGAAGCGTTCCGGCCTTCCCGCGAACCGAACCGTGCCTTGGGGTGTCTTCGCCATGAGTTCTCGCATACTCCGACCCGCTCTCGTCACCGCGGCCGTCGTCGCCGTGGGGCTGACCACCGCGTGCGGGCCGTCCTCCGAGTCCGCGGGCTCCGCCGCGCCGGCCGCGGTGGGACAGTCGTCGGACGCCCTCGCCGCCGACGCCGCGCAGTCCGCCTCGGCCTCCGCCTCCGCTTCCGCCGAGGCCTCCCCGAGTTCCTCGGCCTCGCCGTCGCCCTCGGCCAGTGCCGCCACCGGCTCCTCGCCGAGCCCCTCGCGCGCCCAGACGCAGGCCGCGCCCAAGCCCTCCCGGACGTCCGCCGCGCCCGCCCCGGCGAAGGTCCCGGGGCCCGGCTACGACAGTTCCGCCGATGCGCAGCAGCTGATCAACGCGGCGCTGAGCTCGGCGAAGGCCGACGGGAGGATGGTGCTGCTCGACTTCGGCGCCAACTGGTGCGGCAACTGCAAGGCGGCCGACAAGGTGTTCGGCCAGTCGCAGACGGCGGCGCTCCTCGGTTCCTCCTACCACCTGGTCAAGATCGACATCGGTGGCAACAGCTCCGCCAACTCCGCGCTCCTGCGCAAGTACAGCCCCTCGGGCGGCACGTACAAGATGCCCGTCCTCGTCGTCGTCAGCCCCTCCGGCACGGTGCGCGTCGACACCCACGCCACCGGCAACCCCAGCCTGACCTCGGAGGGGATCAACTCCTTCCTGCGTCAGTGGGCGTCATGAGACGACCGGTTCTGCGGCCCGCCGTCCTGGCGGGTGCCGGCCTGGTGGTGGCGGCCGCCGGCTGCCTCTTCGCAGCCACCGGCAGCGGCGCCCACGCCGGCGGGGCCGACGCCGGCGAGGGCGGCGCGGGTGTGGGCGGCGCGGGTGTGGTCAACGCCGCCGCCGCGGCCACGGTCGTCGACTCCGACGCCCGGCCGGCCGCCCCCGCGCTGGCGGGTGACGACCTGGACGGGAAGCCCGTCAGCCTCTCCGAGTTCCGCGGCCAGGTCGTCGTGCTGAACGTCTGGGGGTCGTGGTGCGGCCCCTGCCGGGCCGAGGCCGACGACCTGGAGCGGCTCGGCGAGCGGACCCGGGACCAGGGAGTCCGGTTCCTCGGGATCAACACCCGCGACCGGGACCGGGCGGCCGCGCAGTCCTTCGTACGCGCACACGGCCTGGAGTTCCCCAGCCTCCACGATCCCGCGGGCGAGCTCCTGCTCCGTTTCCCTCCCGAGCTCCTCAACCCGCAGACCATCCCCTCGACCCTCGTGATCGACCGCCGCGGACGCGTCGCCGTCAGCATCGGGGGCGCGGTCACCGAGGAGGAGCTGGCGCCGCTGGTCGCGCGCGTGGCCGGGGAGGCGCCGTGACGGCCCTCACGGGCGTGTCCCTCGCCGCCTCGGCCGCCCCGTCCCTCCTCCACGGGACGCTGGCCGTGGCCGCTCCCGTGGCGTTCTTCGCGGGGCTCGTCTCCTTCCTCTCGCCCTGCGTACTGCCCCTGGTGCCGGGCTACCTCAGCTACGTCACGAGCCTGTCGGTCTCCGACCTGGCGGAGGCCCGCGGCGGGCAGCGCAGCCGCATGGCCGCCGGCGCGGTGCTCTTCGTCCTGGGCTTCACGGCCGTACTCGTCTCCGGAGGCGCCCTGTTCGGGTACTTCGGTCGCAGCCTGCTGGCCCACCAGGAGGTGGTCACCCAGGTGCTCGGCGTCTTCACCGTGCTGATGGGGCTGTCCTTCATGGGACTCCTGCCGGGCTTCACGCAGCGGGAGTTCCGCAGCCACCGGCGGCCCGTGCTCGGACTGGCGGGCGCCCCCGTCCTGGGGGCCGTGTTCGCCGTCGGGTGGACGCCGTGCATCGGCCCGACGCTGGCCGCCGTACAGGCACTGGCCTGGAGCGAGGCGAGCGCGGGGCGCGGCGCCCTGCTGATGGCGGCCTACTGCCTGGGCCTGGGCATGCCCTTCGTGCTGGCCGCGCTGGCCTTCCGCCGGGCGCTGGGCGCCTTCGGCCTGGTCAAACGCCACTACCAGTGGGTCCTGCGGCTCGGCGGCGGGATGCTCGTACTCGTCGGCGTGCTGCTGGCCACCGGCATCTGGAACGACCTCGTGTACCGGCTGCAGTTGTGGAGCGCCGACTTCACCGCAGCCTTCTAGTGCCCCTTCCCCTTCCCCTTCCCTTTCTCCTTCCCCTTCCCGGAACGAACGCGCAGAGGCAGAGACCCACCGATGAGCATGTCCGATTACGTGAGGCGTTCCCGCAAGGCCCGCACGGCGGCCGCCCTGCTCCCCCTGGCCGCCCTCGCTGCGTGCGGCGGGCAGACCGCCGGGAGCCGCGCCGCAGCGCCCACGACGAGCTTCACCGAGAACGGGGTCACCGTCACCCTGTCGGTGTCCGCATGGCACGGCCCGAACGGCACCCTCACCGCGGTCTTCACCCCCGAGGAGAAGGGGTTCCACCTCTACAGCACCGACCTGCCGGCCACCGGGATCGAGGGCGTGGGCAGGCCGACCGCCGTGGACGTCACCGGGGTCCTGCGGGCCGACGGGAAGCTGAAGGCCTCCGCGGACGTACGGACGATCAGCGTGCCCGGCGTCGAGGCCCCCGTCCCCGTCTACCCCGACGGCCCCGTCACCACCACCCTGCCCGTCCGCTCGGACGGCAACGGGGAGGCGACCGTACTGCTCGGCTACGCGAGCTGCAGTTCCCAGGAGGGCTGCACCATCCCGGTCTCCGACCGGCCCGTGCACCTGCGCATCACCGACGACGGCCCGGCCTTCGGTGACCGATAGAACGATCGTTCACCTAAGGTGTGCGCATGCCGAGCGTCCTGGTCGTCGAAGACGACCCCAGCATCCGCCAGTCACTGATAGAGGTCCTGGCGGAACACGGGTATGCCGTCCGCAGCGTGGGCGACGGCTTCGGCGCCCTGCGTGAGGTCACCCAGGCGCCGGTCGACGCCGTCGTCCTCGACCTGGGGCTGCCCGACCTGGACGGAGGGGACGCACTGCGCATGATCCGGGGCATATCCTCCGTTCCCGTCCTCGTGGCAACCGCCCGTGACGACGAGACGGAAATCATCCGGCTCCTCAACGCGGGCGCCGACGACTACCTGGTCAAACCCTTCTCGGGGGGACAGCTCATCGCACGTCTCTCCGCCGTCCTCCGGCGCACCGGCCACGTCCCCTCCGGGCATGCGGCTCCGCCGCACGCCGGTCAGGGTGCGTGGCCGGCGCCGGCGGCCGAACCGCTGCGCGCCACCGTCGTGGGGGAGTTGGCGGTCGATCCCGGCGCCCGCACCGCCCACCTGGCCGGCCGTGAGCTCCACCTCACCCGCCGCGAGTTCGACCTCCTGGCCTTCCTCGCCCACCACACCGGGCAGGTGGTCTCCAAGCGGCGGCTGCTGACCGAGGTCTGGCGCGAACCGTACGTGGACGACCAGACCGTCGACGTGCACCTCTCGTCCCTGCGCCGCAAGCTCGGCGAACGCGCGGCGGCCCCGCGCTACCTGCTGACCGTCCGCGGCGTCGGCATCAAGCTGGTGGAGCCGCGGTGAGGCGCTCACTGGCCGGAGTGGCCCTGGCCGTCACGTCCATGGTCGCCCTCTCCTTCCTCATCCCGCTGGCAGCCCTGGTCATGTCGCTCGTCAAGGAGCAGAGCGTCACCGCGGCCGAGCAGCGGGCCGCGGCCCTGGCACCCGTACTGACGCTGACGACGGATCCGTCCGCCCTGCGGGAATCCGCCGCGAGCCTGGACGCGACCGAGCACCTGGTCGTGCACCTGCCGGACGCGCCCGCCCTCGGCAGTTCCCGGGCACCCGCCGCGCTGCTCGAACGGGCGGAGCAGGGGCGCGAGTCCATCTCGCAGGCGGTCCCCGGCGGCTGGATCTGCCTGCAGCCGGTGGTGCTGCCCGGAGACCGGGTCGCCGTCATCGAGAACTTCGTCCCGGAGCAGGAGCTGACCCGCGGGGTCAAGGCCTCCTGGGCGGTCATGCTCCTCCTCGCCGTGGGTCTGGTCGGCGGTTCCGTGCTGGTCGCCGACCGGCTCGGCGCGAAGGTCGTCAGGTCCTCCAAGAGACTCGCCCACGCCTCCCACGCGCTGGGACAGGGCAATCTGGAAGCCCGCGTGGAGCCCATGGGCCCCAAGGAACTCCGCGACGCCGGCGTCGCCTTCAACGCGATGGCCCACCGGATGACCGAACTGCTCGCCGTCGAACGCGAACTGGTCGCCGACCTCTCCCACCGGCTCCGCACCCCGCTGACCGCCCTGCACCTGGCCTCGGAACGCATGGGGGGCTCACCGGAGTCGGCCAGGGTCGAGGCGGCCGTGTGCGAGCTGGAGACGGAACTCCAGGCCATCATCACCGCGGCGCGCACCCCGCTCGCCGTGGGCCCGATGGGCCAGGGCATGCTCGGCACGGAGGCGGGAACGGGCCACCACACCACCGGTGCGGCACCGGCCGGACCCCGCTGCGAGGCGGCCGACGTGGTCCGCCGCCGGACCGCGTTCTGGGCGGTCCTGGCGGAGCAGCAGGACCGGCCCTGCTCCCTCGACATCACCCAGGAGCCCTCGCCCGTCGGCCTGTCCGACGACGACCTCGCCGCCGTGGTGGACGCGCTCATCGGCAACATCTTCCGGCACACCCCGTCCGGCACCCCGTTCGGCGTGCGCGTCGTCCGGACCGCCCTGGCCGTGGAACTGGTCGTGGAGGACGGCGGTCCGGGCATCCCCGAACCGGACCGGGCCCTCTCCCGCGGGAGCAGTACGGGATCCTCCGGGCTCGGCCTCGACATCGCCCGCAGGGCGGCGGCCGTCACCGGCGGCTCGATGCAGGTCACCCGAGGCCCCCGCGGGGGCGCGCAGATCACCGTCTCCTTCGAACTCGCCACCCCCGCCCCGTCCGGCCGCCGGCCGCGCACGTCCCGACGGCGTACGGGCTGGCCGCGCGGCCGGTGACCGCCCCGGTCAGGCCCCCAGGGGGCCGGGCCCGGCCGCCAGCGCCACGTGGAGGCCGTCGGGCCGGACGTGTACGGAGGTGGCCCTGAGCCCGAGCGGGTACTCCTTCGGCGCTCCGGGCCCGGCGCCGAACGCGCCGTCGCCCGCCCCGAGCCGGTCGGCGGGGACGGACCGGCCGAACAGGGTGAGCCCGTCGACGGTGAGGCCGACGCGGCCGTCCGCGAGTACGGGACGCAGCGTCAGCTGCCCGGCGCCGCCCGGGCCGACCGAGGCGAGGACGGTGCCCCGCGCCGGGTCGGTGGTCACCGCGCCCACCCGTACGGAGGGCGCGGCGGTCCGGATCGCGGCCGCGATGGACTCGGTGGAAGCCGTCACCTCGGCGTGGGCGGCGCCGACGGTGGTCTTCCCGCCGAACCGGACGTCGTCGAGCCGGGCCTCGACCTTGAGGTGGTCGAGCCGCCCGGTGCGGGCGTCGTCGCTGCTGATGTCGAGCCGGGGGATGCGCTCCTGCACCAGCTGCCACAGGACCCAGTCGCCGGCTGCGCTGACGGCCACGTCGTCGCCGAGTGCGGGGGCGGCCGCGGCGATCCGGTTCCGGAGCACGCCGCGGGCGGCGAACTCGGCCGCTCCCGCGCCGAGAACGGCCACCAGCGCCACGGCGGCCGTGACGGTCAGGGCGAGGTGGCGGCGCAGCGCGGCCCGGATCTTCACCGGTCGCCGCTTCACCGGTGGCCGCTTCACCGGTGGTCTCCCCGGGCGGACGTGAGGACGGTGGCGGGCGCGGAGGGGACCGGCGGGGGAGGAGGGGCCGCGGGCCCTTCCGGGTCGAGGTGCGGAAGGAAACGGTCCAGCCAGGCGGGGAGCCACCAGTTGGCGCGCCCGAGCAGGTACATGGACGCGGGCACCAGGAGCAGCCGGACCACGGTCGCGTCGATGATGACGCTGACGCCCAGGCCGAGCGCGAGCATCTTGACGGCGACGTTCGTGGAGAGCAGGAACGCCAGGAAGACACTGGTCATGATGAGTGCCGCGCAGGTGATGACGCGGGCCGTGGCGGCGAGGCCGGTGGCGACGGCGAGGTGGTTGTCCCTGCGGTGCAGCCACGTCTCGCGGATCCGGGAGAGCAGGAACACCTCGTAGTCCATGGAGAGTCCGAAGACGATCGCGAACATCATCACCGGCACGTACGACTCGACGGGCACCTTCTCGGTGACGCCGAACAGCGCACCGCCCCAGCCCCACTGGAAGACCGCGACGACCACGCCGTACGCGGCGGCGATCGAGAACAGGTTGAGCACGGCGGCCTTGAGGGCGATGAGCGGGCTGCGGAAGACGGTGAGCAGCAGCAGGAACGCGGCGGCGACGACCACACCGATGATGAGGGGCAGTTTGGCCGAGAGGGTGTCGGTGAAGGTCTGCGCGGCGGCTGCGGTGCCGGTGACGTAGCCGGTGGCGCCGGTGCCCGACAGCGCCTGCGGCAGGGTGTCGTCCTGCAGGGTGTGGATCAGGTCGCCGGTGGCCGCGTCCTGCGGACCGGTGGCGGGAGTGACCGTGGTGACGAGCAGGACGTGGTCGGGACTGGCGACGGGAGCCGTCACGGAGGCGACCCCGGGCACGGCCGTCAGGCTGCTCCGCAGCGAGGCGGCGAGGTCCCCGCGCTGCTTGTCGTCGGCGACCTGCCGGCTGTCGAGCTGGGTGACGACGGTGAGCGGTCCGTTGGCGCCGGGGCCGAATCCCTCGGTGATCAGGTCGTAGGCACGGCGGTCGGTACGGCTGGTGGACTGCGCTCCGGCGTCGACGTGCCCGAGCTGCATGGACGCCACCGGCACGGAGAGGACGCCGAGCACCAGCAGGCCGCCGGCCAGGAAGAGCCAGGGACGGCGGCTGACCAGAACGGCCCAGCGGTGCCACACGTCCGACTCACCGGTGGGTTCGGTGACCGGGGTGCGCACGTGGAGGCGGTCGATACGGTGCCCGAGCAGGCCCAGCAGCGCGGGGGTCAGCGTCACCGACGCGGCGGCGGCCACGACGACGCTGAGCCCGGCCGCGACGCCGAGGGTCCCGATGAAGCCGACGCCGGACACGCACAGCCCGGCCAGGGCCATGGCGACCGTGGCGGCGGCGACCAGCACGGCACGCCCGCTGGTGGCGACCGTACGCCCGACCGCCTCGGCGGGATCCGCCCCGGCCTGCAGCAGGGCCCGGTGGCGGGTGGCGAGGAAGAGCGCGTAGTCGATGCCGACACCGAGGCCCATCATCGAGGCCAGGGTCGGGGCCGCCTGGCCGAAGTCGAAGTGCCCGGCCAGCAGTCCGAGACCGGCCAGGCTGACGGCGAGGCCGAGTACCGCCGTCACCAGCGGCAGGCCGGTGGCGGCGACGCTGCCGAAGCCGATCAGCAGCACCAGCACGGCGACGGCCAGGCCGATGGCCTCCGAGGTGCGGTCGGCGGACTTCGGCGTGGCCAGCTGCCCGAGCGGGGACCCGTACTCGACGGTGACGCCGTCGGCGCGCAGGGGCTCGACCGCGGTGTCCACCTCGGCGAGGTAGGAGGAGCCGAAGGAAGCGGGGTTGCCGTCGAAGCGGACGGTCAGCTGCGCGATGTCGCCGCTCGCGGAAACCGCGCCGGGGGTGGTGAGCGGGTCGGACACGGACAGGACGTCCGGCAGGCGGCTCAGGTTGCCGACGGCCGATTCGATCGCGGCCCGGTGCCCGGTGACGGAACCCTGGTCCGACCGCAGCACGAGGGGGGAGGCCGTGCCCCCGGAACCGCTGGTGTGGGCCTGGAGCAGGTCGGCGCCGGTCTGGGTGCGGGTCCCTGGCAGCGAGAAGCCGTCCGCGAAGGCGCCGCCCCACGCGCGGCTCGCCAGTCCGAGGCCGACGAGGAGCAGGACCCACAGGGCGACGACCCGCCAGGCGTGCCGGGCGCACCAGCGCCCGCTGCGGTGGAGGAGGCCGGGTACCGCGGCCGATGGAGAGTTCATGGGTGCCACGGTGCGCGGTGCGGGTAAGGGGGACGTTGGCGCATTGTTCGGGGAATGTACGGACTCACGGCCCGGGCGGCATCCCCTCGCGCTCCCCGGGCGCGGGCGGGAGGGCGAGGGTGAAGCAGGCCCCGCCCTCCGGGCCGTGCCCCTCGACGCCGAGGGTGCCGCCGAGGCGGCCGGCCAGGCGGTGGGCGATGGCCAGCCCCAGACCGCTGCCGACGGGGCGGGTGTCCCGGTAGCGCTCGTGCAGGGCGCCGTGGTCGAAGGCCACGCGTACGTCGTCCTCGGTGAGGCCGGGCCCGCCGTCGCGGACCTGCACCTCGGCCCCGCCGCCGGCCGCCGCACGGACGGCGAGGACCAGCGGCGCGCCCTCGGGCGTGACCCGCAGGGCGTTCTGCACGAGGCCGTCGATCAGCTGGCGCACCCGGAAGGCGTCCGTGCCGACGACGACGGCCTGCCCGGGCCGCTCCAGACGGAGTTCGACCCCGTGGCGTGCGCAGGGGCCGGTCCAGAACGCGGCGGCCTCGGCGGCGACCGTACACAGGTCGGCGGGGGCCACGTCGAGGCGGAACTCGTCCGCCTCCAGCCGGGCCAGGTCCAGCAGGTCCCCCAGGAACCGGTCCAGGCGGCGGGTCTCGTCGGCCAGGATGCCGCCGACCTCGGCCACGCGGTCCGGTTCGATCAGGCCGTCGGCGAGCGCCTCGGCGTATCCCTGCAACGCGGTCAGGGGCGTGCGCAGGTCGTGGGAGACGGACAGCAGGAACTCCCGCTGCCGGTTCTCGCTCCGCGCCAGCGCCCCGTCCAGGACGTTGAGGGCGCGCCCGATGTCCGCCGCCTCCCGGGGGCCGTCCACCGGAGCCGGTACGCCCCGTTCGCCGTCGGCGAGCCGGTGCGCGATCTGCGCGGCCGTCACCAGCGGACGGGCGATGCGGCGGGCCAGGAGGGCCCCGGCCAGGGCCGCGCCGAGCATGCCGGCGACCAGCGGCGCGACCACGTTGCGGCGGATCTGGTTCGTGGTGTCGGTGACGACCGCGTACGGCTCGGTCAGTACCACCGCGCCCCCGCGCACGCCGGGCCGGCCCACCAGCAGCACCTCCCGGCCGCCCAGGATGCCCGTCGTGGAGACCGGCTCCCCGGCCAGGAGCGCCGACTTCGACGCCCTGTCCACGGCCGGGGTGGCGGTTCCGCTCACCGTGCCGTCCGGGGCGATGACCGCGAGCTGCACCTCGTTCGGCCCGCCCAGTACCTGGGCGCCGTGGAAGAGGGCCTCGGACAGGGCCGGAAGGCGGCTGAGCACGGTCGCCTGACGCGTCAGCCGGTCGCGTTCGCGCTGCTCCGCACCGTGCGCCGCCGTCTGCCAGGCGATCAGCCCGGTCAACGCCACCGCGAGCGCCGCCACCGCCGTGGTCAGCACCACGATGTTGCGGGCGAGGGAGCCGCGGCGGCGCCCGTCGGGGCGGGGGCCGGTCACGCGCCGGGAGCCGTGGCGCTGTACCCGACGCCCCGGACCGTACGGATCGGGCTCGCGTCGCCGAGCTTGGAGCGCAGCTGCGAGACGAAGACGTCGACCATCCGGGTGTCGCGGTAGCCCGGGTACCCCCACACCTGGCTGAGCAGCTGCTCACGGGTGAAGACCTGCCCCACGTGCGTCAGCAGGTGCTCGAGCAGGTTGAACTCCGTGGCGGTGAGCTCGACCGGCTCGCCGTCGCGCCGCACGGTGCGGGTCCCCGGGTCCAGGCTGAGCCGCCCGACCGGCTCGGGCGGCCGGCCGGGCGGCCCCGCCGCCCGGCGCAGCACGGTCTTGACCCGGGCGACCAGCTCGCGCGGCGAGAACGGCTTGGTCAGATAGTCGTCCGCGCCCAGTTCGAGGCCGAGGATCCGGTCGGCCTCCTCGCCGCGTGCGGTGACCAGCAGTACCGGGGTCCAGTCGCCGGCATCGCGCAGGGCGCGGCAGAAGGCGATGCCGTCCATGCCGGGCAGGCCGATGTCCAGCACGATCGCCACGGGGCGCATCCGGCGCGCGGCGGCGAGCCCGGCGGTCCCGTCGGCCTCGACGTGGACGCCGAAACCCTCGCGCGCCAGGTAGAGCCGCTGCACATCGGAGATGTGGCGCTCGTCCTCGACGATCAGCACGAGGCCCTTGGACTGCGTCATCACTGCCTCTCACGCACGGCGAACCCGGTCGATGCTAGCCGCACCGACCCGGCTCACCGGTGGCCGCGCCGCCGCCCGTACATTCCCCGAACAAACGGCCTGCCGCCCCCGTTCACACCGCCGGGAAGGCCGGGGGGATCCCGAGGGCCGGTGCGATCGCCCGCCAGATCGCCGCCTGGGCCGTCTCGAGGCCGACCCGGGGGTCCTCCAGCATCAGGCGGATGCCCAGGCCGTCGCACAGGGCCAGCACCAGGGTGGCGAGTGCGGCGACGTCGCAGTCGGTGAACTCCCCGGAGGCGATGCCCCGTTCCACGACCCCGCCGACCCACGCGTGCAGCTGGTCGTACAGGTCGACGGCGAGGTGGCGGGCCGTCGCGTCGCGCTGGGAGCGCACCCACAGCTCCTGCCAGAGCTTCCAGTCCTGGTGGAGCTCCGGGTCCGTGGGCAGCATGCTCCGTACGATCCGGGCCAGGACCACGGCGGCGGGGAGCGAGTCGTCCTCGCTGCCGGTGTCCGTGCCGGTCTTGGCGAACGAGTGCGTCATCGCCTCGGCGAAGAGCTTCTCGCGGGTGTCGAAGTGGTAGTGCAGCAGGGCCTTGGAGACGGCGGCGTGCTCGGCGACCTTGCGCATGCTGACGTGCTCGAAACCGATCTCGGCGATCACTTCGCACGCCGCCGTGAGGATCCGCTCACGTGTCTCGAGTGCGCGCTCGGCCTTGGTCACGTCGGCTGCTCCCCGTGTCGGCGCCCGTCGGCGGGTGAGTGGGTGAACGGTCCCGGTACGGCGGTCCGGCCCGCCGCACCCGTGTCACCCGTACCCCCATCCTTGCCCATGGCGCGCCCCGTGCCGGGGTGGACGTGGAAACCGCGGCCCGACGTGCGGGCCAGCAGGCCCGCCTCCACCCTCCGGGACAGCGGCGGCGGGGCGTACAGCGGTTCCGGATGCTCCGCGTACATCGACCGGGCGATGGACCGCACGGTGTCCAGGGCGACCCCGGAGGCGAAGGCCTCCGCCCGGTGGACGGTCTCCTCGCCGGTGAGCAGGGAGGGCACGAGCTCCACGAGGGGGAGCACCGGGACCGGGTGGAAGAAGTGCATGCCGATCACCTGCTCCGGCCGCGAGGTCGCGGCCGCGAGCCGGACGACCGGGATGGAGGAGGTGTTCGTCGCCAGTACGGCGTCGGGGCCGTCCACCACCGCGTCGAGCCGGGCGAGGACGTCCACTTTGGCCCGCTCGTCCTCGGCCACCGCCTCGATCACCAGGTCCCGGTCCGCCATGTGCTTCAGGTCGGTGGTCACGGTGATCCGGGCGGCGGCGTCCGCCGTCCCGGCGGCGGTGAGTTCGCCGGCCGCGACGTCCCGGCCGGTGCGGGCGCAGACCTCGGCGATGCCGGATCCCATCAGTCCGCAGCCCACGACCCCGACCCGGTCCGTCCCGGAGGAGTCACCGGCCGCCCGGCCGGCGGCGGCGGTCGCCCGTCCGCCGCCGGTGGACAGTACGTCGTCGGTCACCGGGCGCCCGCGCCCTCGTCGGCCGGCATCTGCAGGACGCCCGTGCCTCGCTTGACGAGTTCACCCGCGATGATCAGGCGCTGGATCTCGGAGGTGCCCTCCCAGATGCGGTCGACGCGCAGTTCGCGGTAGAGGCGCTCGACGGGGTACGAGCGGTCGTAGCCGCGGCCGCCGAAGACCTGCAGGCACCGGTCGACGACCCGGCCGGACGCCTCGCTCGCCGCGAGCTTCGCGACGGCCGCCTTGGCGTGCAGGGTCTTGCGGTCGGCCCGGCCCTCGTCGACCTCCCACGCGACCTGGTGGGTGTAGGCGCGGTTGACGGCGATGTCGACGGCGCAGTCGGCGAGCATGCCCTGGATCAGCTGGAAGTCGGCGATGGGGGAGCCGAACTGGCGCCGCTCCACCGCCCAGTCCCGGGCCAGCTCCAGGACCCGCTCGGCGGCGCCGATCGTGCGCGCGGCGATCATCAGACGCTCCTCGGTGAACCAGGAGCGGGTGATGTCGTAGCCGTTGCCGATCCCCCCGAGCACGGCGTCGTCCGGCACGTGCACGTCGGTGAAGGTGAACTCGGGGTGCTCGTAGACGAAGGTGTGCATCCAGCGCGGCACCCGGGTCATCTCCACGCCGGGGGTGTCCTTGTCGACGAGGAAGAGGGTCGGTGACCCCTCCTCCCCGGCCGCCGCGAGCACGATCATGAAGTCGGCGTGGTCGCCGACCGTGACGAACCACTTCTCGCCGCCCAGCACCCAGCCGTCCGCGGTCCGCGTGGCCGTGGTCCGGATGCTCTGCGGGTCCGAGCCGGCCTCGGGCTCGCTCACCGCGTAGCAGTCGCGGCGCCGGCCCCGGATCACCGGTACCAGGAAGCGTTCGCGCTGCTCGGGGGTGCAGTGCGACAGGGCGTTGGCGGGCCGCCACACCATGTCCCAGAGCGCGCCGGTGAGCCGGCCGAGCTCCGCCTGCACGACGACCTGCTCCAGGATGGTCAGGCCGGCGCCGCCCCACTCCGCGGGCATGTTGACGGCCTGGAGGCCGCTGTCGAGGACGGCGTCGCGGATCTCGGCGTGGGCCTGCGGGGGCAGGCCGTTGTTCTCCTCGCAGTCGGCCTCGTACTTCATGATGAACTCGGTGAGTTCGCGGGCCTTGCCCTGGAGCTCCTGCTGGCGTGCGGTGAGTCGGAAGTCCATGGGGTTCTCGGGGTCCTTTCGGTGGCTCTGGCAGGTGTGGCGGGTGTGGAAGGCGTGGTCGTACGGGCGGTGTCAGCGCGGGAGGGCCAGGACCCGGGTGCCCCGCTTGACGAGTTCGTTGGCGATGATCAGGCGCTGGATCTCGGAGGTGCCCTCCCAGATGCGGTCGACGCGCAGTTCGCGGTACATGCGCTCGACGGGGTAGGTGCGGTCGTAGCCGCGGCCGCCGAAGATCTGCAGGCACCGGTCGACGACCCGCCCCGCGGCCTCGCTCGCCGCGAGCTTCGCCGTCGAGGCCTTGGCGTGCAGGGTCTTGGGGTCGGTCCCGGGCTGATCGGCCTCCCAGGCGACCTGGTGGGTGTAGGCGCGGTTGACGGCGATGTCGACGGCGCAGTCGGCGAGCATGCCCTGGATCAGCTGGAAGTCGGCGATGCGGGAGCCGAACTGGCGCCGCTCGACTGCCCAGTCACGGGCCAGCTCCAGAGCCCGCTCGGCGGCGCCGACGGTCCGGGCGGCGATCATCAGCCGCTCGTCGGTGAACCACTCCTTGGTCAGTTCGTAGCCGTTGCCGACCCCGCCCAGCACGTCCTCGTCGGGGACGAAGACGTCGGTGAAGGTGAACTCGGGGTGCCCGTTGACCGCGGAGTGCATGAACCGGGGGACCCGCGTCATCTCGACCCCGGGCGCCTGCTTGTCGACGAAGAAGAGGGTCGCCGCCCGCTCCGGCCCCGCGTCGGCCTGCACCAGCAGGAAGTCCGCGATGTCACCGCAGGTCACGAACCACTTCTCGCCGTTCAGCAGCCAGCCGCCGTCCACCCGGTCGGCGGTGCTCGTGCCCGAGCCCGGGTCCGAGCCCGCACCCGGCTCGGTCACCGCGAACGCGTCGAACCGCTCGCCGCGGATGACGGGCAGCAGGTACTTCTCCCGCTGCGCCTCGGTGCCGTACGCCAGGACGTTCGCGGGCCGCCAGGGGATGTCCCACAGGCAGTTGGTGACCTTGCCGAACTCCTCCTCGACGATGACCTGGTCGAGCAGGCACAGCCCGGCGCCGCCCCATTCGGCGGGCATGTTGATCGCGTAGACGCCGGCGTCGATCGCGGCGCGGGTCAGCTCCCGGACGGTGTCCGCGGGCAGCGGGCCGCCCGCTTCCTCCGACCGGTCCTCGTACGCCATCAGCAAGTGGGTGTAGGCGGCGGCGCGGGTCTTGAGCTCGGTCTGCTCGGGCGTGTAGCGGAAGTCCATGGTCCTCTTGCTCTCCTTCGGGAAGGGGGGATCTCGGCGGGCCTCAGCCCAGGACGGCGCGGGCGTCCAGGGCCAGTGCCCCGTCGGGGCGCACCAGCAGTGGGTTGACCTCCAGTTCGGCGATCTCCGGATGGGCGGCGGCGACCTCGGTGATCCGCTCGATCACGGCGGCCGCGGCGGGCACGTCCACCGCCGGCCTGCCGCGCACGCCGTCCAGCAGCGCGCCGGTCCGCAGGCCGCGGAGCAGCTGTTCGGCCCGTGCGGCCGGTACGGGCGCCAGGGCGAACGCCACGTCGCGCAGGGTCTCGGTGAGCACGCCGCCCAGCCCGACCATCGCCACCGGCCCGAACCGCGGGTCGCGGTTCACCCCGACGATCAGCTCGACGCCGTCGGAGAGGTCGGCCATCGCCTCCAGCGAGTAGGCGGCGGCACCGAGCCGCGCGTGCATCTGCCGGTACGCGGCCAGCAGCGCGTCCCGGTCGGGCAGGCGCAGGGCCACCCCGCCGGCGTCGGACTTGTGCAGCAGGTGCAGTGCCTTGAGCACGTACGGGCCTTCGAACTCGTCCGCAGCGGACAGCAGATCGCCCTCGTCGATGACCTCGCGGGCCGCCGGGAACGGCACTCCCGCTGCGGCCAGCAGCGCCCGCACCCCGTGGTACCCGGGGTCCCCCAGCTGTACGGCCGGGGCGGGCAGCGGGGCGATGCCGGGCGCGCCGGCGGCCGCCCGCCCGGTGATCGCCGCCAGCGCGCGGGCGGCGTCCTCGGTGGCGGAGAACACCGGGACCCCGGCCTCGGCCAGCACCCGGCAGCTCGGCGACGCGGGATACATCGACTGCACGACCAGGGGCTTCGCCGCGGTCGCGAGGTGGGCGACGATCTCCTTGGCGGCCCTGGTCTCGCCGTCGGCGAGCACCGAGCCGCCGGCCGGGCCGCCGCCCAGACCGCCTTCGGAAGCGGCGTACCCGCCGAAGTAGCCGGTCATCAGGACGGCGTCGACCTCGTCGGCGGCGAGGAGTTCCCCGACCGTGTCCGCGTACGAGAGGGGCCGCTGTTCGCCCATCCCGGCCAGGTCCACCGGGTTGCCGACGGAGGACTGCTCCCAGAGCACGGCCCGCAGCCTGTCCTGCGTCGGCCCGCCGAGTTCCGGTACCTCGAGCCCGGCGTCCTCGGCCGCGTCCGCGGCGACCGCTCCGTGGCCGCCGCCGTCGGTGAAGACCGCCGTGCGCCGTCCCCTCGTACGGGCCCCCGCGCTCAGCGCGGCCAGTACGACCGTCATCTCCCGCGGCGTGGCCACGAGTTCGACCCCGGCGTCGAGGCAGGCGGCCGCGACCACGTCCGCCGAGGTGGTGAGCGCCCCGGTGTGGGACTGGGCGCTGCGCGCGGAGGCGGTGCCGCGCCCGGCGGTGAGCAGGACCACCGGCTTGCCCGCCGCGGCGGCGGCCCGGGCGAAGGCCCTGCCGTCGCCGAAGTCCTCGGCGTACACGGCGATCGCGGCGGTGGCCTCGTGCCGGGAGCAGTCCTCGACGAGGTCGACGAGGGTGACGTCGGCCTGGTTGCCCAGGGAGACGAACCGGGAGAAGCCGAGGCCGTGCGGGGCGCCGCGGAGCTGGAGTTCGAGGGCGAGGTTGCCGCTCTGGCTCAGGAGGGCGACACCGCCGGGTGCGAAGCGGTCCGAAGCGAGGTGGAGCTCGGTCGTGTTGTCGGCGATGCCCAGGCAGTTGGGCCCGACGAGGACGGCCCCGGCCTCCCGGACGCGTGCGACGACCGCGCGCTGCCGGGCCAGTCCCGCGGGCCCGGCCTCGGCGAAGCCCGCGGTGATGGCGACGATCGCCTTCGCCCCGCAGGCCAGGGCGTCCTCGACGGCTGCCTCGAAGCCGCTGCCGGGGACGGAGATCACCACCAGCTCGACCGGCTCGCCGATCGCGGCGAGGGAGGGGGCCGCCGGCCTGCCGAGAACGGTGCCGCCACGCCGGTTCACCAGGTGCACCGGGCGGCGCCCGTCGGCGCGCAGCGCCTGGGAGGCGACGGCATGGCCGTACTTCGCGGGGTCGTCGCTGGCGCCGACGACGGCGACGGAACGGGGGTCGAAGAGCGCGGTCAGATCGCGTCCCACGTCACTTCTCCACTCGGAGGGCGGAATTGGGGCAGCTCGCGGCGCAGGCGCGGGCCGCTTCCTCGCTGCCGGGCGGGACGGCGAGGGCGATGACCTTCGCGTAGCCCCATTCGTCGAGTTCGATCAGCTCGGGTGCGGGTTCCTGGCACAGCCCGTAGCCCTGGCAGCGGGTGGAGTCCAGCAGGAGTTTCATGACGTCCCTTTCAGTACGGGCGACGGCCGAAGGGAGAGGGGAACGCGGGACGGGGGCGCGTCCGCGACCTCCGGTACGCGCACGGCCAGACGGCGCCCGCGGCCGTCTCCGGCCGGGGTGGCGGCGCAGTCGGGGCAGGACCTGCGCAGATGGGAGCGGACGCGTTCGGGGAAGGCGCGCAGGAGGCTTCCGGCGGTGGCCGCGGCGGCGTCGAGCAGGCCGCAGGCGCCGCGGCCGGGCAGGCCCTGCGCCCACCGCTCCAGCCGTGCCGGGGCGTCCGGGCCGGCCGTGCCCGCGGCGAGCGCGTGGACGGTGTCGCGGATCGCGGCGGTGCCGGAGACGCACACCCCGCACTGCCGTGTGCTCTCGGCGGCGAGGTGGCCGACCGCGTCGGCGGCGGTGGCCACCGGGCAGGCCCCGGCGGCGAGGAAGCGGATCGCTCCGCAGCCCAGCGCCGTGCCCGCCGCGGCGAGGGCGCCGGGTTCGAGGGGGAGGTCCAGGGAGCGGGCGTCGACGAGTCCGCCGAACAGCCCGCCCATGAGGGCACCGGCCGCGTCGGGGATGCCGTGCCCGGCCGCCAGGGTGCGCAGGGGAATCCCGTACGGGACTTCGGTGAGCACGGGGACGGCGTTTCCGCCGGACACCGTCACCAGGGTGGAGCGGGCGATGGTCCCGCGCAGCTCCGGGTGCGCGGCGGTGAGCGCGATGCGGGCGAGGGTCTCGACGTTGGAGACCAGGGTGGGTGCGCCCCCGACACCCCGCTCGAACGGCCGGGGAGGCTTGGCCGTGGGGAGGGCGGGCCCGCCGTCGATCCGGCGGACGACCGCGCTCTCCTCGCCGGCCACGTAGGTGTGGGCGGTCTCCACGACCTCCACCGGCAGGTCCGGCTCGCGTTCGGCGAGGGCCCGGCGGACGCGTGCGCCCGCCTCCGGGTCGGAGTGGTAGACGTAGCCGCGTACGGCGCCGGTGACCGCGGCGGCGAGGGCGAGACCGTCGAGGACCAGGTGGGGCCTGGCCCGCAGCAGCCATCGGTCCTTGACCGAGCCGGGTTCCCCCTCCTCGCCGTTCGCCACCACCACCGGGATCCCGCCCTGATCGCGGACGGCGCGGAGCTTGACGGCGGCGGGGAAGCCGGCCCCGCCGCGCCCGCGCAGACCGGAGGCGGAGAGGTGGCCCAGCAGCGCGTCCGGGCCGGTGGTGCCGGCGTAGCCGCCGGTCGTCCCGTAGGCCTCGGCGCTCTCCGCCACGTCCGGTGCCGCTCCGAGTGCGGAGCCGGGGGACCGTGTCGTCGGGAGTCGGATGGCGGTCATCGGCTGGTTCCTGTCCGGGGGTCGGTGCGCAGGTGCCGTACCGCGCGCTCGAGCGCGGTGCGGTCCTCGGCGGTGCGGTCGTATCCCGATCCCGGGAGGCCGATGAGCATGCGGTGGTGGTCGAGGACCACCTCGGCGGCGTGCAGGGCGGCCGCACGGTCGTCCTGCTCCGCGCGGGCGGCCGCGGTGGTCACCAGCGCGGTGACCTCGGCCAGGTAGCGCAGCCAGCCGTGCCGGCTGCCGTGCAGGACGAGGCGTTCCACGCGGCGCCGCTCGGCAGCGGTCAGCGCGGCCCGTTCCGTACGCGCCGAAGCGCGCAGGGCGGCGACCGCTGCGGGGAGCTCCCGCTCGGGTTCGGGGGTGAGCCCGAGCCAGTCCAGACGCCGACGACCGCTCATGCGTGCCTCCGGGAGGAGTGGGGTGGGTGGGGCACACGGTGCAGGCGATGGCACGCGGTGCAAGAGATGCATGTGGCGCAGGCAGTGCAGGCAGTGCGAGCGCTGCAAGCAGTGCCAACGGTGCATGCCGTGCAGGTGATGAAGGCGGTGCGGTTGATGCGGGCCCGGGTGAAGACCGGGGCGGGGCCGGCCGGCTTCGCCTGCGGGACGAATGCCCGCACATGCCGGAGAGGCGACAGACAGCACGCTCACTGACCGATCGGTCAGTCATAAATGACGCTAGCTGACCGATCGGTCAGCGCACAAGTCTTGACCCGGCGGAAACGAGCCAGCAATCTGACTGTCCAATCGGTCAGCGAGATTCCGGCGTCCGTCCGGACCGCCATGCCGTAGGCCGCTTCTTCCGGACCTTGCCCGACCCGCGCCGCCCGGGACCGCACCTCGCCGGGCCGGCGGAGCAGGATCGACCGGCGAGATCGGGAAGAGACGACCTCACCGGTTCGGCCTCGACACCGACCGTGGACACCGATTCGACGCACGGCAGGCACGGAGGAGTCATCCGATGCAGTCCAGAGCCCCCGAAGCCCAGCTCGACCCGCCCGGTCGGGACATTCCCGGCCCCGCGCTGTCGGCCCGCTACTACACGGATCCCGACACCGCCGCCGCGGAGACGGAGCACGTCTTCGCCAGGTCCTGGCAACTCGTCTGCCACGAATCCGACCTGCCCGCCACCGGAGCCAGGCTCGCCGCCACGGTCGCCGGCCGGGAGGTCCTGGTGGTCCGCACCGAGGACGGCTCCCTGGCCGCCCACCTCAACGTGTGCCGCCATCGCGGAACGCGCCTGGTCACCGCCCCCGAACCGGAGGGGAAGGCGATCCGCTGCCCCTACCACGGCTGGACCTACCGCCTCGACGGCAGCCTCGTCGGCGCCCCCGAAGCCCGGCAGATCCCCTGCCTCGACAAGCCCGGGCTCGGCCTCTTCCCGGCCCGCGTCGAGTCCTTCCTCGGCTTCGTCTTCGTCAACCTCGCCCCGGACGCCGTACCGCTCGCCAAGAGCTGCGCCGGACTCGCCGAGGCGGTCGGCCACTACGCCGACGCGGACCTGGTGCCGGTCGGCCGCGACCGGATCCACGACCTGGCCCGCGCCGAGGTCCAGGAAGCCAACTGGAAGGTGGCGGTCGACAACTACCTGGAGGGCTACCACGTCCCGGTGGCCCACCCCGGACTCATGCGCCTGCTCGACTACCAGGGCTACAGCTGCGAACTGGACGAGTCCTACGCCCTGTTCGCATCACCCCTGCGGGACAAGCCGTCCTCGAACTGGGCCGAACGCCTCTACCAGCGCATTGCCGCCCCCATGCCGGGCCTCGCCGAGGCGGACCGCCGGGTCTGGCGGTACGCCGTCATCTACCCGAACACCCTCATCGACTTCTACCCCGACCACGTGCTGGCCTGGACCGCGATCCCGACGGCGGTGGACCGCGTGGCGGTACCCGGGGCCTTCTACACGCGCCGCGGCACCGGCCTGCGCACCCGTCTGGCCCGGCGCCTGAACATCCACATCGGCTGGATCACCAACGACGAGGACGCCGAGCTGGTCGCCCGCGTACAGAAGGGGCTCACCACCCCCGGGTTCGAACCCGGGCCCCTCTCCCGCCGCGAGTCGGCCGTCGGCTGGTTCGCCGGCCGCATCCGGGCCGACCTCGCCGCCTCCGACGCCGCCTCCTGCACCGACGACGACGCCCGGCCCTGACCGGCACGGCCGCAACCCCCCACGCCCCCAAGCGCCGCCCGTTCGATCTCCCCGCAGTTCCCCCCTCCCCCCGCAGTTTCCCCCCGCAGTTCCCCCCCGCCGTTCCCCACGGCCCCCTACGGAGAGGACCCCGATGTCCCCCGAGGCACACTCCCTGACCAGACGCTCCTTCCTCCGGGCCGGCACCGCCGCGACCCTCGGCCTCACGGCGGCCGGATGCGGATTCGCATCCGGCGACGACCCGGCCGGCAAGGCCGCCGAGGAGACGCCGATCGACGTCAAGGTCGACGGCGACCTGGTCTATTTCAACTGGGCCGACTTCGTCGACCCGGCCGTCTTCGAAGGCTTCCAGAAGGAGTACGGCGTCAAGGTCATCCAGTCGAACTACGACTCGATGGAAGGCATGGCCGCCAAGATCAACGCCGGCAACCGCTACGACATCGTCTTCCCGACGGCGAAGTGGTCGCAGCGCCTCGCCGCCGGAGGCAAGCTGCGCACGATCGACCACGCCCGGCTGAAGAACGCGGAAGCCGTGTTCGGCGGCTACGACTACTTCGCCGACCCCTGGTACGACCCCGGCTCCCGGCACACCGTCCCCTTCACCATGTACAAGACCGGCATCGGCTGGCGCCGGGACCGGCTCGGGGACCTGACCGGATCCTGGGCCGACCTGTGGAACGAGCGGGCCAAGAGCAAGGTCTTCGTGCTCGACGACCGCGACGAGGTGCTCGGCATGGGCGCCCTCAAGGCCGGCGTCGGCCTCAGCACCGAAGACCCGGACGAGCTCGCACGGGTCACCGAGACCCTGCACTCGCTCCGCCCCCGCCTGCGCGGCTTCTCCAGCGACAGCTACAACAACCTCCTCAACGGCAACGCCGACATCACCCAGGCGTGGAGCGGGGACATGGCCGCCATGCTCGCCCAGGCCGAGGACCCGACGGTCTTCGGCTTCGAAATCGCCAAGGAGGGCGCCCCCGTCAACTCCGACTGCTACGCCATCCCCGCGGGCGCGGAGCACCCCGGGACCGCGATGCTCTTCATCGACTACATGCTCCGCCCGGAGAACGTGAAGAAGAACATCGAGTACATCGGCTACCCGATGCCGGTGCGGGGGACCGAGGACACCTACTCCGCGCTCGTGGAGCCCTTCCCCCAGTGCCTGGTGACGGCCGACGACCTCAAGGACGACCACTACTTCCGCAACGTCACGGCGAAGGGCGAACAGCGCCGCGACGCCGCCTGGACCGACGTGAAGGCCGGCTGACATGCCCCGACGCAACCGATCCGGAGCCGCCCGCCCGCCGCGCGGCGGCCCGGCGGCCTCGGAGGCGAGACTGTGGAGCGGGCTCATGCTCCCCGGCACCCTCTGGATGACCGGATTCCTCCTGGCCTCCCTCCTCCTGGTGGCCACCCTCGCCTTCGGCACCACCGACCCGCTCGGGAACCCGCGCTTCGGGCTCAACTTCGAGAACCTCGCCGCACTGGCCGACCCGGCCTACCGGACCGTCCTGCTGCGCTCCCTCGGCTACGCGCTGCTCACCTGCGTCATCTGCCTGGCCGTGGCCTACCCGGTCACGTACGCCATCGCCCTGCGCGGCGGACGCTTCAAGAACCTGCTGATCGCCGCGATCGTCGTACCGTTCTTCGCCAACTACCTGGTGCGCATGTACGGCTGGTCCGTCGTCCTCTCCGACGACGGACCGCTGCTGAAGGCCCTGCGCTCGATCGGCCTCGCCGACGACGGCACCAAGATCCTCCAGACCGGCCCCGGCGTCATCGCCGGACTCGTCTACGGCTTCGTCGTCTTCATGGTCATCCCGTTGTACGCCGCCATGGAGCGCATGGACACCTCGCTCATCGAGGCCGGACGCGACCTCTACGGCGGCCCCCTGCGGACCTTCTTCTTCGTCACCGTCCCCGCCACCCGGCAGGGCGCCGCGGCCGGCAGCGTCCTCGTCTTCCTGCCCGCCATGGGCGACTTCGTCAGCGCACAGCTCATGGGAGGCCCCGACCAGATCATGATCGGCAACCTGATCCAGGACAAGTTCTTCCAGGGCCAGAACTGGCCCCTCGGCTCGGCCCTGACCATGCTGCTCATGGCGGTCCTGCTGCTCGGCATGCTGGGCTACCTGAGGCGCGCCCGCAAGGACGAGGCGGAGGCGGCCCGATGAAGCCCCGCCGCAGCCGCGGAGCCGAGCGCCGGCCCCGCTTCGCCATCGCCGTCACCGCGCTCTTCTTCGCGCTGCTCTACCTCCCCGTCGGCGTCGTCACCCTGTTCTCCTTCAACGCGCAGAAGTCCCTCACCGTCTTCGACGGGTTCAGCCTCCGCTGGTACCGGGAGTTCCTCCGCGACGACGTGCTCATCGGCTCGCTCGGCATGAGCCTGCAGGTGTCCCTCGTCGCCATGGCCGGGTCGCTCGTCCTCGGCGTGACCCTGGCCCTCGGCCTGGTCCGCGCCCGCTCCCGGCTCGGATCCCTCGCGGGCCTGGTGATGCTCGTTCCGCTGATCACTCCGGAGATCGTCACCGGCGTCGCGGCGATGATGCTCTTCAAGGGCCTCGGCATCACCCTGTCCACCACCACCGTGATGCTCGCCGAGATCACCTTCTCCATCTCCTACGTGACGGTCATCCTGCGCTCGCGCATCGCCGCCCTCAACGCGGAGGTCGAAGAGGCCGCGATGGACCTCGGCGCCACCCGCCGGCAGGCCCTCTTCCTGGTCACCCTGCCCGCACTGCTGCCCAGCATCCTGGCCTCCGCGGTGCTGATCTTCGCCCTGGTCTTCGACGACTTCGTCCTCGCCTACTTCACCACCGGCGTCGACCCGCAGCCGCTGTCCGTCCGCATCTACTCGGCGATCAGGTTCGGCGTCCAGCCCACCATCAACGCCGTGGGCACGCTGATGCTGGCCGGATCCGTCGCCCTGATCGTCCTCGCACTCGCCATTCCGCGCCTGATGGGGCGCCGCGGCGGCCTCGACCTGCTCTCCGGGAAGTGATCCCCATGTACCCGACACCCGTGCACCCGACCCCCGCCGTGCGGCTCGATCGCGTGAGCAAGCTGTACTCCGGAGCGGCCGGCACCTACGCCGTGCGCGAGGTCGAACTCGACATAGACCAGGGCGAGTTCTTCTCCCTCCTCGGCCCCTCCGGCTGCGGCAAGACCACCCTGCTGCGGATGACCGGCGGCTTCGCCGACCCCACGGAAGGCAGCGTGCTGCTCGACGGCGAGGACGTCACCGGCCTCCCGCCCAACAAGCGCAACGTCAACACCGTCTTCCAGAGCTACGCCCTCTTCGACCACCTCTCCCTCGCCGACAACGTGGCCTTCGGCCTCAAGCGCAAGGGCGTCGGCCGCGCCGAGATCCGCCGGCGGGTCGCCGACATGCTCGACCTCGTACAGCTCGGGGGACTGGCGGGCCGCAAGCCGCCCACGCTCTCCGGCGGGCAGCGCCAGCGCGTCGCCCTGGCCCGGGCCCTGGTCAACCGGCCCCAGGTGCTCCTGCTGGACGAGCCGCTGGCCGCCCTCGACCTCAGACTCCGCCGCCAGATGCAGATCGAGCTCAAGCAGATCCAGCGCGAGGTCGGCATCACCTTCGTCTTCGTCACCCACGACCAGGACGAGGCCCTGACCATGTCGGACCGCCTGGCCGTCATGAACGAGGGCCGCATCGAGCAGTGCGGTACGCCCGAGGACGTGTACGAGCGCCCGACGAGCCGCTTCGTGGCCTCCTTCATGGGCACCTCCAACCTCGTCCCCGGTACCTACCGCGCCGGCCGGGTCGTCCTCGACGGGGGCCCCGCCCTGCCCGTCGGCACCCGCCCCGGGGTCCCCGACGGCAGCCGCGTCAGCCTGTCGATCCGCCCCGAGAAGATCTGGCTCTCCGACTTCGAACCGGGCATGGCCACCGTCGGCGGAGTCGTCCGCGAGACCGTCTACTCCGGCCCCACCACCACCTACCTCATCGAACTGGCCCCCGGCGTCACGGTCTCCGTACTGGAGCAGAACACCGTCCGCTCCCGCATGGAGGACCGCTGGAGCGGCGGCGAACAGGTCGAGATCGCCTGGAAGCCCGAACACTGCCTGGTCCTCGACCACGCCGACGCCTGACCGGAGGCACCCCCCCCATGAACCACGACGTCATCGTGCTCGGCGCCGGACTCGCCGGTCTCACCGCCGCACGCGACCTCGCCGCCAAAGGCGCGGACGTGCTCGTCCTGGAGGCCCGCGACCGGGTCGGCGGACGCGTCGAACAGACCGGACTCCCCGACGGCAGGCTCGTCCAGCTCGGAGGCGAGGTCGTCGGCCGGGCCCACACCGCCTACACGGCCCTCGCCGCGGAACTGGGCCTCACCCTGGTCCCCAGCTACGTCGCCGAGCCCGGCGCCCTCGCCCGGGCCACCCCCGAGGGGATCTCCGCCGGCGACCCGCCCCACTGGTTCCGGAGCGGGGACGACGCCAGCCACCGCAAGGTCACCTCGGCCTTCACCGACCTCGCCCGGACCGTCGACCCGGACGACCCGTGGTCCCACCCCGACGCCGCAGCCCTCGACCGGCTCTCCGTCGGCGACTGGCTCCGCTCCCAGGGAGCAGGCCCGGCCGTCGTACGCCTCTGGGAGATCGGCCAGCTCGCCCTCGCCGACGGCTCGTACGAGCGCACCTCGCTGCTCGCCGCCCTGCGCAAGAACGCGGCCGTGCCCGGCCCCGGCCACTACGACTACGAGGCCTGGGAGGGCCTGCGGGTCGCCGAGGGTTCCGCCACCGTCGCCCTGCGCATGGCCGAGGGCCTCGGCGCCCGCATCCGTACCGGCGCTCCCGTCGAGGCGGTCGCGGTGCGCCGCCCGAGGGGCTGCGCCGTACGGATCGCGGGCGGCGAGACCCTCACCGCCGCCGCCGTCGTCAGCGCCCTCCCCGCGGGCCCGCTGCGCTCGGTCGCCGTCAGCGGCGTCTCCGAGGCCCGCCTCGCCTCGCTGCACCGCCAGCGCCACGCCCTCGCGGCCAAGTTCACCGCCGCCTACGAGACCCCGTTCTGGCGGGAGCGGGGCCTGAGCGGACTCTCCGAATGCGAAGGCGTCCTCGGCAGCACCTGGCCGCAGGGCGACGGCATCCTCTCCGCCCTCGTTCCGCCCGAACGCTACGGCGTCCTGCTCGGCATCCCCGGCCCGCTGCGCACCCCCGAGCTGCTGGCCGACATGGCCCGCCTCTACGGCGAGGAGGCCCACCGGCCGCTCACCACCCACCTGCGGCTGTGGGGCACCGACCCGTGGACCCAGGGCTACGTCACCCAGTGGACCCCCGGCGACGTGATGGCCGTCGGCCCCCTGCACGGCACCCACGAACCGCCCTTCTACGTCTGCGGCTCCGACCAGTGGGTGGCCGGCTACATGGAGGGCGCCGTACGCACCGGACGCGACGCCGCGCAGGAGGTGCTGAGCCGTGGCTGACGCCCTGCGCAACCACATCGGCGGCACCGACCGCCCCGCCGCCTCCGGCGCCACCATGGAACTGACCGACCCCGCCACCGGCGAGGTCCACGGCCGCGCTCCCCGCTCCGGCCGCGCCGACACGGACGCCGCCTGCGCCGCGGCGGCAGCCGCGCTCCCAGGCTGGTCCGCGACCACCCCGGCCGCGCGCCAGCGGGCCCTGCTCGGCATCGCGGACGCGATCGAGGCGTACGCGGACGAGCTCACGGCCGCCGAGACCGCGGACACCGGCAAGCCGGCCGAGCGGTTCCGGACCGACGAGCTGCCCGCCATCGCCGACACCGTACGGTTCTTCGCGGGCGCCGCACGCACCCTGCCGGGCGCCGCCGCGGCCGAGTACACCGAGGGCCGCACTTCCCTGCTGCGCCGGGAACCGGTCGGCGTCTGCGCCCAGATCACCCCCTGGAACTACCCGCTGATGATGGCGGCCTGGAAGATCGCGCCGGCCCTCGCCGCGGGGAACACGACCGTGCTCAAACCGGCCGACACCACCCCCTCCTCGGCCGTCCTGCTGGCCCGGATCGCGGCCGCCCACCTCCCGCCCGGCGTCCTCAACGTCGTGTGCGGTGACCGCGACACCGGCCGGGCGCTCACCGCGCACCCCGAGGTCGCCCTGATCGCGGTCACCGGCAGCGTACGGGCCGGGCGGGAGATAGCGGCGGCCGCGGCGGCCGGCCTCAAGCGGGTCCACCTGGAGCTCGGCGGCAACGCCCCGGTCGTCGTCCACGAGGACGCGGACGTCGGGGCCGCCGCCGCGGCACTGGCCGAGGTCGCCTACCACAACGCCGGCCAGGACTGCACCGCGCCCACCCGGCTCCTGGTGCACCACCGGGTGCACGACGCGTTCCTGGCGGCCTTCGCCGCAGCCGCCTCCTCGCCGCCGAACCGCGAGGCGGCCTTCGGCCCCCTGAACAGCGCCGCCCAGCTCGCCTCGGTCCAGGGCCTGCTGGAGCGCCTGCCGGCCCACGCCGAGATCGTCACCGGCGGCACCCGGCTCCCGCGCCCCGGCTTCTTCCACGCGGCGACCGTCGTCGCGGGCGTCCGCCAGGACGACGAGATCGTGCAGGAGGAGATCTTCGGCCCCGTCGTCACCGTCCAGCCCTTCGCCGACGAGGCCGAGGCCCTGCACCTCGCCGGCGACGTCCGGTTCGGCCTGGCCGCGAGCGTCTGGACCACCGACCACGACCGCGCCATGCGGGCCACCCGGGCCCTGCGCACCGGCATCGTCTGGGTGAACACCCACGGCACCACCGTCTCCGAGATGCCCCACGGCGGAGTCAAGCACTCCGGCTACGGCAGCGATCTCTCCCTGACCGGCCTCCTGGAGTACACCCGGGCCAAGCACGTCATGCTGTGAGCCCCGCCCCGCCGGGTTTCGGCGGACCGGAGCCGGGCAGCCGCCTCGCGGGGGTCCGGAACGGGAGGAGGCCCACGATGGACGACCAGGGCGGAGCAGGAGGGGTACCGCTGCACGACGACGGTGAGCAGGCCCGGCACCGCAAGCCGCACGCGGACCGCCGGGACGACCGGCGCACGGCGGCCGCCGACACGGACGAGGCCAGCCGCCTCGACCGCCCGCAGCAGCCCGAGAAGGCGAGCGGGAAGACGAGCGACGAGGGGACCCGCTGGGTGGGCCCGAAGCACGGCTGAAACGGGTCCGGTGCACACCGTGCAACGGCCCCGGGCGCCGACGCCCGGGGCCGTTGCACGGTGGCGGCCGGGTCTGTCCCGTGGTGGCGGTTGGCTCGTCACCGCACGTAGGCGAGGACGCACGTGATCACCTTGACCGCGCAGCCGGGGCCGTGCCTGCGGCGACGCGAGGGGGTGCGGGGTTAGGCTCGAAGCCGGCCACGAAAGAGGTGATGCGCATGTGTCGCTGGCTGGCCTTCTACGGCTCGCCGGTGCTCCTCGACACGCTGCTGTACCGCCCGGAGCATTCGCTGATCAACCAGAGCCTGCGCGCCCGGATGGGCGTGGAATCCACGAACGGCGACGGCTTCGGAATCGGCTGGTACACCGCGGACGGCGACCGGACACCGGCGATCTTCCGGGACGTGGGACCCGCCTGGAACAACCGCAACCTGCAGGAACTCGCCGCGCACGTGCGCTCGCCCCTCTTCTTCGCGCACGTCCGGGCCTCGACGGGCTCGGCCATCCAGCAGACCAACTGCCATCCGTTCCGCCACGGCAGGTGGCTGTGGATGCACAACGGCGCCATCTCCGAGTTCGAGCGGCTGCAGCGCGACCTGTACATGGCGGTCGACCCCGCCCTGTTCCCGTCCATCGAGGGTTCCACCGACTCGGAGGTGATGTTCTACCTCGCGGTGACCTTCGGTCTGGACCAGGACGTTCCGGGCGCGGTCGCCCGAATGGCGGGCCTCGTGGAGCGGCTAGGCGCCCAGCACGGAGTGGCCGACCCCCTGCAGATGACGGTGGCGGTCAGCGACGGCACCCGGGTCTGGGCCTTCCGCTACTCCAGCCAGGGCAAGACGCGGTCCCTGTTCTACAGCAGCAAGGCCGAGACCGTCCGTCGGCTGTACCCGGAGCTGGACTACCTGAACAACGTGTCGGACAGCTCCCGCATCGTCGTCTCCGAGCCGCTGGGGGACCTGCCCGGGGTCTGGAACGAGCTCCCCGAAGCCAGCTACGCGGTCATCCCGTCGGACTCCGGCGACGACTACTTCCCCTTCGTCCCCGGGCTTCCCTGAACCACCGGGTTCCGCCGCGCGATCATGAAGGAGGAAGGCCATGATCGTCGACTGCGCACACTACCGGGACGGGCGCCGGCAGCACGAGGGCGCGATGCCGCTGGAGCAGGCGGCCGCGCGCTGCGGGGCGGGCGGATTCGTCTGGCTGGGCATCTTCGAACCGGGGCCCGAGGAGCTGGCCCGGGTCCGGGAGGTCTTCGGCCTCCATGAGCTCGCGGTCGAGGACGCCACGGCCTACCACCTGCGGCCCAAGGCCGAGCAGTACGAGGACGGCACCGAGCTGATCATCCTGCGCACGGCGCGCTACGACGACGAGCGGGAGGAGATCGACACCGGCGAGATCAGCATCTTCCTGGCCGAACACTTCGTGATCACCGTGCGCCAGGGCATCGCGAGCGAGCTGCACGGCGCCCGGAGCCGGCTCGAGAACCGCCCCGAGCTGCTGAAGACCGGCAGTGCCTCGACGCTGTGGGCCATCCTCGACCAGGTCGTCGACAGCTATGCTCCGGTCGTCGGGGAGCTCGAACGCGACATCGAGCAGATCGAGGCCACGGTGTTCTCCGGGGCGGTCGCACCGACCGAGCGGATCTACTCGCTGCGCCGCGAGGCCACCGACTTCTACCGGGCCGTGCACCCGCTGCTGGCCGTGCTCGCGCGGCGTCTGCAGCCGGGCAAGTCACCGCCCGCGCTCCTGCCCTACTTCCGCGACGTCCACGATCACCTGCTGCTGGTCAACGAGGAGGTCGCCGCCCAGCGCGACCTCCTGACCACCGTGCTGGAGGCGAACATCGCGGTGATCTCCGTCGAGCAGAACAAGATCAACCTCCGGCAGAGCGCCACGATGGAGCGGCTCACCGTCCTCGCGTCGGTGTTCCTGCCGCTGTCCTTCGTGGTCGGGTTCTTCGGCCAGAACTTCGGGTGGCTGGTCAGCCACATCAGCAGCCTCACGGCGTTCCTCGTCTTCACCATCGCCGGGCTGCTGCTGCCGTGCCTGCTGCTGTACGTGTGGCTGCGCCGGCGCCGCAGCGATCCGGGCCAGCTGATGCCCGAGCCCACGGGCCCGCCCCGCGGGAGCCCGGGCCCGGTGGGCTGAAGCCGGGGGCTGAGCCGGACCGCGGCGGGGACCCGGGCCCGGCCGCGGGGACCTACGGACCTTCGTCGTAGGTCCCCGCCTCGATCTCGAGGGCGAGTTCCTGGAGCACCTCGATCGCCGAGACGTCCGTCCGCCCGCTGTCGTGCGCGATGGCGAGGCTGGTGAAGGCCAGGCTGAACCCGGAGACCATGGTGTGCAGTGCCGGGCCCAGGGCCTGGGCCACCAGGGATGCCACCTGCTGCGGAGAGGCGTCGGCCGGCACGCTGATCGACGGCAGCATTTCGTTCAGGAGGGTCGTGGCGACTCCGGCCGTCGCCGCGAGGTCGTTGCCCTCGCCGCTCCCGTCGACGCTGACGTCCTCCCCGGTCTCCGCGGCCCGGCGGATCTCCTGGGCCTCGGTGAGGATGCCGATCACTCGCTTGAGTACCTCTGCGCGTTCCATCCTGCGGAGCGTAGCCCCGGATCCGGGGCCACGCGTGCCGCGTCGCAGATGAAGTCGTGCCGGGCCGCGGCCGGTTACCGGGCGACGCGGCCGTTCGCGAGGGGCCATTCGCGGTTGAGGGCGCCGAGCGGGATGCGGCGCTCGAGGACCGGGGTACCGAAGAGGGACAACTGGAGGTGGAGCTGTCCGCTGAGGTCGAAGCCGCCGTACACGGCCCAGGATCCGGATGCCGAGGTCTTGCCGTCCGTGGACGCGGACGCCTTGGCGTCGGCCTCGCCGCGAAGGTAGGGGGCGAAGTCGGCGCTGACGCCGACGGCTCCGTACAGGCCGACGGAGGCCTCGGCGCCGAGAGCGCCCTTGACCCGCCCGGCGGCCGTGACCTCGGCCCTGACCGGCGAGCTCTTCACGGCCGAGGTGCTGACCGGGGTCCAGCCCTTGCCCGCCGCGTAGCTGCCGCCGACGCGGAAGTCGCCCTTGACGTCCTGCTGCACGTCGAGCGTCACCCGGCCGTCGGCCTCCACCTGGACGTAGCAGGTCAGGCTCAGGTTGACGACGACGGGCACGGGGCCCACCTGGATCACGGGAGCGCTGCGGAGCGTGGCGAAGGGGATCCGCCTGGGCGCTCCGGTGCTCGCCGCGGCGCGGCCCTTCAGCTCCCACTTGGAGGACCAGTCGCCGCTCATCCCGAGGAACGCGGAGTGCGGGCCGAAGCCGCCGCCCGGCGTGCCGTCGTACGCGAACTCCACCTTGGGGGCGAGCTGTACGAAGCCCGACACCGAGGCACCGGCCGAGGCGGGTGCGCCCTCGGCGGTGTCGACCGCGGCGTTCACGTCGAGGCGCAGGTTGCCGAGGGGCAGCTCCGCCCCCTTGGGCCCGAACCGCACGCCCTGGCCCTTGGCCCAGGAGAAGGTGACGCCCTTCATCAGCGGCTCGACGGTGACCGATGACGGGTCGACCGGGACGTTGCCGTCGGCCTTGTCCTCCTTGAGGACGGAGGCCAGCGTGGTCGGGGCGGTCTTCACCTCGGTGCCGCGGTCGGTCTTCCCGACGACCTCGGTGACCTTCGCGAGGAGGCCGTCGGGGGCGCCGGGTGCCGGTGCGCTGGCGATGACGTCGTCCACGGCCACGGGGCCCGGGGAGCCGGTGCCGTCCTGAGGGGTGGCGGATATGACGGCCCGGCCGCTGGACTTGTCGTACGAGGCGACCTTCAGGGAGGACTTCTCGGGCCGGCCGTGGCCCGCACGGGCGCGGGCCACGGCCGTCGGGGTGGGGGATCCCTGGGGCGCGGCGGCCACGTCGAGCTGTTGTCCGTCGGCGGCGGCCGACGCGGATGCGGCGGGGTTCTTCGGTTCGCCGGCGGCGCCGGTGCGGGCCGGGGAGGAGCAGGCGGTGGCGGTGAGGGCCAGTGTGGTGAGGCAGGGGAGGAGGAGGCGTCGGGCGAGCGTGCGCACGGAGGGGTGACCTTCGGATTGGGGGGAGGGATTGCCCGTTACTCGTAAGTAACGTCCAATTGATCATGCCATGCGCGCGGAGCGGCAGTCACCTTCGGATTCGGCCAACTCGCTTCCGGTGCAGACAAGTTGAAGATTCACCCAGGTGGCGCGCGTGCCGGGCCCGGACCACCCGCGCGGACGCGTCCGCGGGTGGTGACGTGCGCGCCGGGCGCGGTGCGCTCAGGATGAGGGGACCGGCGGGAAGGAGCGGAGCATGAGCAGCCCGGCCGAGCGGTCCCGACGCGGGCGCGCCGTCCGCAAGAGCGTCAGCCGTGCCTCGCACGGACAGTGGACCGCGTCGCCCGAGCGCCCCGATCCCGTCGCCGTACTGATGAGGCAGGCGGCCGGCCGGGTCCCGGAACTGCTGCCGATCCGCCACGGCCGGATGGCGGCCTCGCCGTTCGCGTTCCTGCGCGGCGCGGCCGCGGTCATGGCCGCCGATCTGGCCGCCGGGCCCCACACGGGCCTGACCGTCCAGCTGTGCGGGGACGCGCACCTGCTGAACTTCGGGGTGTTCGCCTCACCCGAACGCGCCCTGCTCTTCGACCTCAACGACTTCGACGAGACCCTGCCCGGCCCCTTCGAGTGGGACGTGAAGCGGCTCGCGGCGAGCGTCGCGGTGGCGGCCCGCCAGAACGGCCACGGGGACGACTGGGCCCGTGGATCGGCCCTCGCGGCGGTCCGGGCCTACCGGGACACGATCAGGGAGCTCGCCGGGCAGGGCGAGCTGGACGTCTGGTACCACCGGATCGACACCGCCGATCTGCTGCCCCTCATCCGCAAGCCCAAGCTCCGCGGCCGGTTCGAGGCCGGCCTGGCGCGCGCCCGCACCCGCACCAGCCTGCGGGCCCTGGCGAAGCTGACCGAGGTGCGCGAGGAGGGCCGGCGCATCGTCCACGATCCGCCGCTGCTGGAACCGCTGGCCCGGGCGGACGTGCAGGCCGTCGACGCGGTCTTCCGCGAGTACCGCAGCACGCTTCCCGAGGAGCGCCGCCTCCTCCTGGACCGCTACCGGCTCGTCGACGCGGCCCGGAAGGTCGTGGGCGTCGGCAGCGTGGGGACCCGCTGCCACATCGTGCTGCTCACCGGCCGGGACGACGACGACCCGCTCTTCCTGCAGATCAAGGAGGCCGGCCCGTCCGTCCTGCAGGACCACCTCCCGGCCGGCGGCCACGACCACCACGGTCACCGGGTCGTGGCCGGCCAGCGGCTCCTGCAGGCCACGAGCGACATCTTCCTCGGCTGGACGACCGGCCCCGGAGGACGCCACTTCTATGGCCGGCAGCTGCGCGACATGAAGGGATCGGCCGATGTCGCGAGCATGTCCCGGGCCGTCCTCGGCCAGTACGCCGGGCTGTGCGGGCGGGCGCTGGCGCGCGCCCACGCCCGCTCCGGGGACCGCATCGCCATCGCGGGATACATGGGCAACGCCGACACGTTCGACCGTGCCGTCGCCGACTTCGCCCTCCGCTACGCCGACCGGACCGACGCGGATCACGCCCTGCTGACGGCCGCTGTCGCCGACGGCTCCGTCACCGCCATCACCGGCGTCTGAGCCGCGCCCGGCGCGGGGTCCCGCACGGCGGAGCCCGCGGTGAAAGCGGTTCCGTCCAGGGTCCAGTGCGGGTCGGGGGTGATGCCGAGGGCCGTGTAGACGTGGGCGGCGACGTCCGCGTGGTGCAGGGCCGACGGTGCCGTGCCGGGGGAAAGGCCGGGGCCGCACGCGGCGATCCAGGCCGTGCGCTCCAGCGGGCTGCGTCCCCCGTGACCCCCTTCGTCGCGGTGGCCGTGGTCCGTCACCACGATGACCGTCCACTGCTCGCCCCTGTGGCCGGGGCGACGGCGTACGGCGGCGAGGAGCCGGCCGAGCCGCCGGTCCGCGCTCTCGATCGAGCGGCGGTACCCGGGACCGCAGCCCAGGAAGTGTGCGGTCTCGTCGACCGCGCCCAGGTAGACGAAGCCGGCGTGCAGCTCCTCGTCCAGACCGAGGAGGTGTTCCGCATCGGCGGTCACCCGCTCGTCCACCTCCTCCCAGGCCTCGGGGGTGTCCTCGCGGGGCGCGACGTAGCCGAGCCGGGTGGGGGCGGTGAAGAGCGGGCCGCCCTGCCGGGCGAGGAACAGCGGCTCCCAGCCCCCGACGGCGAAGGTGCGCCGCCCGCAGTCGGCGGCGAGGCGGGTGGTGAAGTCCGGGAAGAGGTCGAGGCGGTTTCCGTCGAAGCGGTTGCCCCAGACCCCGTGCTTGGCGACGCCGACCCCGGTGACGATCGTGGCCCAGCACGGGCCCGACATCGTGGGGGTCGAGGCGTCCACCTCGACGGGTGCCAGGAAGCCCGCGCGGGCGATCGAGCCGAGGTGGGGGGTGTCGAGTTCGGGCAGCAGGTCGAGGCGTACCCCGTCGATGCCGACCACCAGTACGCGGGCGGTGTTCCGGGTGGTGTCCATGGGCCGGTCCAGAGGTGTCGTGGGCGGGCGGGGGAGGGGAGTGGGTGACGCTCAGGGGGCGACGCGGCGGAGCCGGATCAGGCTGCTGGCGTGGTCGCCGGCAGGCAGCCGCGGATCGATGCCGTGGCGGACCAGCACGGCGCCGCTGTGCACGTGCCCCAGGTCCTCGTCGAGGTAGTGCGCCCCGGGGTCGAGGGCGGGCAGCCGTACCGGGGCGGGCGGATGCCCGAAGCGGTTCGTGGGGCGCCATACGAGGACCACGTGCCCGGAGTCGTCGGGCGCCGCGTAGTGGACGGCGGTCACCGGGCCCGGGGCCGGGGCGACGCGGTACTGGTGTCCGCGCTGGACGAGCGGGCGGATGCTCTTGTACCGGTCCACGAGCTCGGCGGCCTCGGCGAGTTCCTCCTCGCTCCACGAGGTGAGGTCCCCGCCGAGCCCCAGCGCCCCGGCCATGGCGACGTGGAAGCGGAACCGCAGCGGAGTGGCCCGGCCGGTGACGCCGTTGGGGCTGTCGGTGACCCACGCGGCCATGGCCTGGGCCGGGAAGAGCTGACCGAACCCGTGCTGGATGCCGATCCGGTCCACCGGGTCGGTGTTGTCCGAGGTCCAGGCCTGGTCGGTACGGGCGAGCATGGCGAGGTCGACGCGTCCGCCGCCGCCCGCGCACGCCTCGATCCGCAGGCCGGGGTGGGCTGCGCGGAGCCGGTCCATGATCCGGTGGACGGCCCGGGTGTGGTCGATCCACAGGCGGTCGGGGTCGGGATGGCCGTCCCAGCCGGCCTCGGTGAAGGCCCGGTTGGCGTCCCACTTGAGCCAGTCGACGTCGTGGTCGCGCACGAGCGCGTCGAGCGTCCGCTGGGCCCACGCCTCGACCTCGGGCCGCCCGAAGTTCAGCACCAGCTGGTTGCGGAGTTCGGTCGCGTCGAGCCGGGGGGAGTGGACGACCCACTCCGGGTGGGCGCGGTACAACTCGCTGTCGCGGTTGACCATTTCGGGTTCCACCCACAGTCCGAAGGCCATGCCGAGCCGGTGCACCTCGTCGGCGAGGGGACGCAGTCCGCGCGGGAAGGCCTCGGGCCGGGGAGTCCAGTCTCCCAGCCCGGAACGGTCGTCGCGGCGGGTGCCGAACCAGCCGTCGTCCAGGACGAAGAGCTCCGCGCCGGCGCGGGCGGCCAGCCGGGCCAGCCGCATCTGGCCGGCTTCGTCGACGTCGAACCCGGTGGCCTCCCACGAGTTGTAGAGGACGGGCCGGTCCCGGTCGGGTTCCGGCAGCACGTGCGTGCGTACGTGGTGGTGCCAGGCGCGGCTGGCCGCGCCGAATCCGTGCGGGGTGTAGAGGCCCGCGTACACCGGCGTACGGAGGCTCTGGCCCGGCTGCAGGGTCCAGCCGATCCCCTCGTGCCCGAAGCCGCCGGTCCAGGTGGTGCGGCCGACCGGATCGCGGTGGACCGTGACCCGCCAGCTCCCGCTCCAGGCGAGCGCGGTGCTCCACACCTCGCCCTGCTCCTCGGTCGCGGTGCCGTCGTCGACCGCCAGCCAGGGGGCGGCGTGGTGGCCGGTGAGTCCCCGACGGCTCGTCAGCACGGTTTCGGCGACGGGCAGCCGGTCGCGCTGGAGCTGGAACTCGCTGTTCCAGCCGCCGGTCAGATGGCTGAGCCGGTAGTCGGGCAGCGGGGGAGCGGTCCAGGCGGCCGAATCCAGGCGGTCGACGGTGACGGGCCCGACGCCGACGGGGTCGTCCGCGCTCCCGGTGTGGGTCAGTTCCGTCCAGCGCTCGATGACGTCGGTGCCGGGCCGTACCCGGTAGCACAGTTCGGTGCACAGGGGCCGGTGGCGGTCTTCGAGGCGCAGCCGCAGTTCGCCCCCGTCGATGCGGTGGCCGGCGAAGCGCCACTGGGCGCCGCGGGTGCCGTCGGAGAAGCGGACCTGGAGGCCGGCCGGTCCGAAGCGCGCCCCGGTCTGCGGTGCGAGTTCGTCGGCGGCGGCATCGGCCTCGAAGCTGCTCGCGGCGGGGGAGGCCGCGTCGGGCAGTGCGGACAGCAGGCCGGTGTCGAGCGGTGCACCCCAGTACACGTGCCGGGGACTGCCGTCGGGGGCGAGGCGGAGGGCGTACACGCTGTTCGGCGTGCGCAGGACCGCGAGGCCGAGGCCGGGCCCGGGGCCGGGGTCGAAGGTGACGAGCGGGAGCGTGGCGAGCACGGATGGATCCCCTGACGTGACGTGCGGAGAGGAACAGGGTCGTATCCAGGCGGAGTTGGGCCCTGAGCGTAGGGCCGCCCCAACTCCCGAATCAATACTGGAAGAAGTTATTTATTTGCTCTACGTTTCACCCGTGTTCCGACATCAAGTCCAGCCATTGGTCAGTGCACCCGCCGAGACCGCGGTCCTCGCCCTGCTCCTCGCGGAGGGCCCGCTCAGCAGAGTGGAACTGGCCCGGCGCACCGGGCTCTCCTCGACGGCCGTCACCAAGGCGGCCAGGCCGCTCATCGACGACGGCTACCTGTACGAACTCCCGCCGGAGCGCACCGCTCCCGGTGCCGGCCGGCCGGTGAACCCGCTCGCGGTCGATCCCGACCGGGAGTACTTCATCGGCCTGAAGATCAGCGCCGATCAGGTCTTCGGCGCCGTCTGCGATCTGCGGGCCGGCATCCGGACCACCGCCGTCAGGTACCTCGACCTGTGCACGCCGGAGGTGGTCGCCGCGCTCGTCGCCGAGCTGGTGGACGAACTCCTGGACTCCGAACCGGCGTTCCGGGACCGGACCCGCCACCTCGGCGTCGCCGTCAACGGGGACGTGGACCGCGAGGCCGGCAGGCTCCGCCACTCCGGCCTGCTCGGCTGGCGCGACGTGCCGCTCGCGGACCTGCTCGCCGCCGCCACCGGCCTCGCGGTCACCGTCGAGAACGACGTCAGGGCCCTGACCGTCGCCGAGCACTGGTTCGGCGAAGGCATCGGCACCGGGTACTTCGCGCTGGTCACCATCGGCGCGGGCATCGGCTCCGCGCTCGTCGTCAACGGGCACCTGCTCCGGGGGGCCTACGGTGTCGCGGGCGAGGTCGGGCACCTCTGCGTCGACCCGGCCGGCCCGCTCTGCCGCTGCGGCGCGCGGGGCTGCGTCGAGGCGATCGCCTCCACCGGCGCGATCGCCGAAGCGGTCCGCCGGTCCACCGCGAACCCGCTCCTCAGCTTCGGCGAGGCCGTCGACATGGCCCGCGAGGGCCTGCCCGCGGCCCGCGAGGCCTTCGCCAGGGCCGGAGAGGCCATCGGGGTCGGCATCGCCGCACTGGTCAACCTCGTCGGCCCGGAGCGGGTCGTCGTCAGCGGCGAAGGACTCGACACCTACGACCTGTTCGGCAGCCAGATCCAGGACACCTACGCCGCACACGCCTTCGGCGCCGCGTCCCGGTGCCCCCTGTCGCTGCGTCCGCTGCCCTGGGAGGAGTGGGCCCGCGGGGGAGCCGCCGTGGCCATCCAGGCCCTCTTCCCGCAGCCGGCCGCAGCCTCCACCCACGGCGCCGGCTGACCGGCGCGGCACACCGCCGCACCCGCAGCCGCCGCGTACGACTCCCTGACCGCCGCCCTCCTCTGCCGGCAAGCACTGACGAAGGCGCCGACCAGGGACCACATCCGCCCCGCACCCCCTCACAGAAGGAAATGCGACATGAGCGCACGCAGACCCGAGCTTAGCCGACGCGGATTCCTCACCGGATCGCTTCTCGTGGCCGCCGGAACCGTCCTGACGACCGCCTGCAGCACCGACCCCACCGCAGGCTCCTCCTCCGGGGCGAAGACCACCCTCAACGTCTGGTACCACGCCTACGGCGAAGCCGGCACCCAGCAGGCGGTGCTCCGCTACGCCACCGCCTTCACCAAGGCCAACCCGGACATAGCCGTGAAGGTGACCTGGGTTCCCGGCGACTACGCGAGCAAGCTCAACGCCACCCTGCTCACCGACTCGGCCCCCGACGTCTTCGAGATCGGGGACTTCAGCGAGAGCCTCGCCCGCCGCGGCCAGATCGCCGCGCTCGACGACGTCTACGGCAGCGCCAGGAGCGACTTCAACACCAACGCCGTGGACACGGTCACCGTCGACGGCAAGCTCTACGGCGTCAAGATGATCGACGACGTCATGATGCTCTACTACCGCAAGAGCACCCTGTCGAAGGCAGGGATCACCCCGCCCACCACCTTCGACGAACTGGTCTCCGCCGCGAAGGCCCTGACCACCGACAAGACCAAGGGCCTGTTCGTCGGCAACGACGGCCTCGGCGACTCCCCGAGCCTCGCCGCCTTCTCCAACGGCAGCGACCTCGTGACCCCCGACGGCAAGGTGGCGTTCGGATCGGCCCAGGCACTCGAAGCGCTGACCGGGCTGAAGCGCCTGCACGACGACAAGTCGCTGCTCCTCGGGTTCACCACGGACTGGTGGGATCCCGCCGCCTTCACCCAGGGCGTCGTACCGATGCAGTGGGGCGGCCTGTGGTCGATGCCCGCTGTCGTCTCCGCGCTCGGCGACGACTTCGGTGTGCTGCCGTGGCCCGCCTTCAAGGCCGGCGCCGCCCCCGTCGTACGCGTCGGCGGCTGGACCAGCTGCGTCAACGCCAAGGGCGCGAACGTGGCCGCGGCCAAGAAGTTCGTCCAGTGGCTGTGGGTCGAGCAGTCCGACCTCCAGAAGGACTTCGCCGAGAGCTACGGGTTCCACGTGCCGCCCCGCACGTCCGTGGCGGCCTCCGCCCAGAAGCTCTCCGCGGGCACGGCCAAGGACACCGTGGAGCTGGCCGCGAAGTACGGCAAGCACTACCCCGGAACCTGGGACACCGCCGTGAGCAGCACCTTCAACGCCGCCGCGGCGAAGATCACCGGCGGGCAGGGAGACCCGTCCGCGCTGCTGGCCGACGCCGTGAAGAAGGCCCAGAGCGAGATCGACAAGCAGCTCGGCCGGTGAAACCGATGAATGCGGTGAATCCGGCGGCCGACGTCACACCGGGACCCGAGCGAGCCGGGAGCCCCGCGGTCATCCCGCGGGGCTCCGCCCGGACCGGCGCCGTCCGCACGCGGGCCGGCGGGGCCCGTGCGGGCCGGTCCCGCGCGGGATGGCCGGGCCGGCTCGCCTTCGCGGTGCTGACCGCGCCCGTGCTGATCGGGCTCGGCATCTTCAAGTACGTCGCGATCGGCTGGAGTTTCCTGCTCAGCCTCAGCGACGCGCGGGGCACCATCGGCCTCGGCCACTGGGTCGGACTCGACAACTACCGGACCCTGCTGTCCGACCCGGCGTTCCGCGATTCGCTGCTCAAGATCCTGCTGTTCACCGCGTTCATCGTGCCGGTCACCTTCGCCGCCTCCCTCGGACTCGCCCTGCTGGTCCACCGGATCCGGCGCGGCCGGGCCCTGCTGCGCACCACCTTCCTCATACCGGCGGCCGTGTCGTACGTCGCCGCTTCGCTGCTCTGGAAGATGTGCCTGTTCAACGGCCTGCCGGCGGGCGTCGCCAACATGATCGGCGGATGGTTCGGAGCGGAGCCCGTCGCCTGGCTGCAGGGCGGCTCGCCATCGCTGTACTGGATCGTCCTCGTGAGCCTGCGCCTCTGGCTCCAGGTCGGCTTCTACATGGTGCTCTTCCTCGCCGGGCTCCAGGCCATCCCCAAGGAGGTCCACGAAGCCGCCGCGCTCGACGGGGCCACCGGGCGGCGGCTCCTGACCAGGATCACCCTGCCGATGCTGCGCAACACCTCCGTGGCCGTGCTCATGCTGCTCTTCATCGCCGCCTTCCAGGCGTTCGACGAGTTCTACAACCTGTTCAACAGCGGCCTGTCGGGAACCGGCACCGCCCCGGTGCAGACACCGCTGGTCCACCTCTACAACACCGCGATGGGCAGCCAGAACTACGGTCTCGGCTCGGCGGGAGCCTTCGTGCTGACCGCCCTCATCGTCGGAGTGACCCTGATCCAGGGCCGGTTCACCGGATTCGGCAGGAGCGGAGAATGAGAAGCGCGTGATCACCCTGCCCGGACTCTCCCGAACCGCCCGCCTGCTGGCCCGCGGTCTGCTCGTCGGCCTGCTGACCACGGCCTTCCTGACGCCCTTCTACCTGATGCTCCGCAACGCCCTCATGGACTCCCGGAGCCTGACGGCCCCGGAGTGGACGTGGTGGCCCTCGACGATGCACTTCGAGAACTTCACCGCCCTGTTCGCGGACCCCGCCGTCTCCATGGGCCGCGCGCTCGGCAACTCGCTGCTGATCGCCGCCGTGACCGCGCCGGTCTCCACCCTCCTGGCCTCCGCCGCGGGCTACGCCCTCGCCCGGATCCCGGTGCGGGGGCGCGGGGTGCTGCTCGCCCTGGTGGTGGCCACGCTGATGATCCCGGGCTCGGTCACCTTCGTACCGACCTTCGTCGTCGTCGGCTCCATGGGGGGCGTCAACACCCTCTGGGGCATCATCGCGCCCGGCCTCTTCAATCCCTTCGCCGTCCTGCTCTTCCGCAACTTCTACCTCCAGTTCCCGGCCGAGATCGAAGAGGCGGGGCGGCTCGACGGCCTCGGGTGGCTCGGCCTGTACGGCCGGATCGCCCTGCCGAGCTCCGGCGCGATGCTGGCGTCCCTCGGCGCGCTGTCCTTCATCGACAGCTGGAACTCCTTCCTGTGGCCGCTGGTCATCGGCCAGGACCCGTCCGCCTGGACCGCGCAGATCGCGCTGTCCACCTTCCTCACCTCACAGACCATCAACCTGCCCGGTCTCTTCGCCGGCGCCGTCGTCACCGTCGCGCCCCTGGTCGTCATGTTCCTCGTCGCCCAGCGCTACATCGTCGAGGGCATCGCCACCAGCGGCCTCAAGGGCTGACCCGGACCGGGCCGGCCGCCCCCCGATCTCCCCGGACGTCCCGTCCGGGGCCCGCACCACCCCGCTCCCTCACCCCACTCCATCCGGAGGGAAACCCTCATGAGATCCGCAAGATCACCGAGGTCCGTCACACGAGGCCTGCGCGCAGTGCTCGCCACCACGGCGCTGTTCGCGGCCGCCGTGGCCGTTCCCGGAGCGGGCGCCGTCGCCGCCCCGGCGGCGGCCGCCGCGTCCGCTCCCGTCGCCCTGACCGGCGAAGAGCTCGCCGCCTCGTGGACCGGCCCGCTCTCCACCCGCGGCCGGTACGTCGTCGACGCCGGCGGAAACCGCTTCAAGCTGAAGTCCGGCAACTGGGCCGGTGCCCAGGGCACCTGGCAGGGCAGCGGGGACGTCGGCGACGTGGCCAACCACCAGGCGCGGCAGAACTCGCACAACCTCCCGCTCGGCCTGGACCGCAAGCCGATGGCCGAGATCCTGGCCGACTTCCACGCCATGGGCCTCAACAGCATCCGGCTGCCGTTCGCCAACGCGCTGCTCCACGACACGAGCATCGTCCCGGACTCGGCCGTCGCCGCCAACCCCCAGCTCAAGGGCCGCACCCCGCTCCAGGTGTTCGACGCCGTCGTCGGGGCCCTGACCGCGGACGGCTTCGCCGTCATCCTCAACAACCACACCACCACCTACCGCTTCTGCTGCGGCCTGGACGGCAACGAGCGCTGGAACAGCGGCCAGTCGACGCAGCAGTGGATCGACGACTGGGTGTTCCTGGTCAAGCGCTACCAGGCCGACAAGCGGGTCGTCGGCGCCGACCTGCGCAACGAGGTCCGACGCGACACCTGGAACGACCCCAACTGGGGCTGGGGCAACGACCACGACCTGAACAAGGCCCTGGAAGAAGCCGGAAACAAGATCCTCCAGGCCGATCCCGACATGCTGGTCGTCATGGAGGGCATCAACTGGCAGGGCATCCCGACCGACGTGACCAGCCACGGCCGCCCGACGCTGACCCCGGTCGCCACCCTCTCCAACACCCTCATCCGCTCGGACAAGCTCGTCTACGCGGCCCATTTCTACGGCTACACCGGCCCGAACCACACCGGCGCCACGGGTACGGGCGAGACCCACGACCCGCGCTACGAGGAGTTCACCCCCCAGCAGCTCGCCCAGGTCGTCGACGACCAGGCGCTGTTCGTCACCCGGTCCGGGCAGCACTTCACCGCGCCCGTGTGGATCAGCGAGTTCGGCGCAGCCGGCCGCGGGGACGTCGACGCCCCGGAACGGGCCTGGTTCACCAACTTCACCGACATCATGGTGCGGGGCGACACCGACTTCGCGATCTGGCCGCTGGTCGGCTGGAGCGACGCGAACGGCACGCCGAACGACAACTGGGCCATGGTCAACTACCGGGCGGACGGCACGCGGCTCGGCGTCATGGACGCCGGCGACTGGCGCGCCAACGACTGGAACAAGCTCGTGGGCGCCCCCGGCAAGACCGGCCAGGTCGCCCCGACCCCGCGCTGGAACATGCTCAACCTCGACTACGGCGACTACGACGTCTCCGCCACCATGCTGGCGAAGCCGGACTGGTCGCCCGGCAACCGCAAGGCCAACTGCCCCGACACCCAGCGCGTCGTCGGCCTCGGCCGCAGCGACAGCCGCGGCCTGTGCACCGACATCAACCAGCCGGCGAAGGGCAGCGGCGCCTGGACCGTCGTCACCGACGAGCGGTACGTCACCGGAGGCGACTGGGCCGGCGGCTACAACAAGCTCCAGTGCCCGAACGGGACCTTCGCCGTCGGCTACAGCGTGAACGGCAACGCCATGTCCGCGCTGCTCTGCGCCCCCGCAGCGACCGCCCTGCCCACCTCCGGCCGCGTGCTCTGGTTCGACCACGGCGACAACCGGCCCGCCACCGGAGGCTCGAACGCCAGCGACTGGGCACCCGGCTACTACAAGGGCCAGTGCGCAGACAACGAGTACCTCGCCGGCGTCGCCTTCACCTGGAAGTGGCTGCACTACGGCGTCCCGGACGCCCTGCTCTGCCGCCCGCTCGCCTGATCCCCTCATCCCGCACCCGCACGCACAGCTAGGAGCACCCGGCATGCCCCGACTGGAGATCGCCGAGGACGGATTCCGCCTCGACGACCGACCGTTCCGCATCCTCTCGGGCGGACTGCACTACTTCCGCGTCCACCCGCAGCAGTGGGCCGATCGGCTCCGCAAGGCACGCCTGCTGGGACTCAACACGGTCGAGACCTACGTCCCCTGGAACCTCCACGCCCCCCGGCCCGGGGAGTTCCGGCTGGACGGAGGTCTCGACCTGCCCCGCTTCCTCGATCTCGCCGCGGCCGAGGGCCTGCACGTCCTGCTGCGGCCCGGCCCGTACATCTGCGCCGAATGGGAGGGCGGCGGCCTGCCCTCGTGGCTGCTCGCCGAGGACGGCATCGAGCTGCGCAGCCGCGACCCCCGGTTCCTCGCCGCCGTCGACGCCTACCTCGCCGCCCTCCTCCCGCCGCTGAAGCCGTACCTGTCCTCCGTCGGCGGGCCGGTCATCGCGGTCCAACTGGAGAACGAGTACGGCGCGTTCGGCGACGACAGCGGCTACCTGGCCGACCTCGCCGGCCTGCTGCACGCCCATGGAGTGGACGTCCCGCTGTTCACCTGCGACCAGCCCGGCGACCTCGCCCGCGGCGGCCTGGACGGTGTGCTGCGCACCGTGAACTTCGGGAGCCGGGTCGAGGCGGGCCTCGAGGCACTGCGCCGCAACCAGCCGACCGGGCCCCTGATGTGCTCGGAGTTCTGGATCGGCTGGTTCGACCGCTGGGGCGCCGCCCACACCACCCGCGACGCCGCCGACGCAGCCGCGGACCTGGACCGGTTGCTCGCCGCCGGAGCCTCCGTCAACATCTACATGCTGCACGGCGGCACCAACTTCGGCTTCACCAACGGCGCCAACGACAAAGGCACCTACCGCCCCACCATCACCTCGTACGACTACGACGCACTGCTCGACGAGGCCGGCGACCCCACCCCCAAGTACGAGGCCTTCCGCGAGGTCATCGCCCGCCACGCCCCGGCTCCCGCCGAGGTCCCTCCCGCTGCCGTGCGGGCACCCAAGCTCGCCCCGGCCACCGTCGAACTCGACGCCTGTGCCGTCCTGTTCGAGCAGGATCACCTCTTCGGCGAGGCCGTCCCCGCCGACCGTCCGCTGGCCATGGAACAGCTCGGCCAGTCCTTCGGCTTCGTGCTGTACGAGTCGGCCCTGCCGGCCGCCGGGCCGGCCGTGCTGCGGATCGGCGAGGTCCGCGACCGCGCCCAGGTCTTCGTCGACGGGCAGCCCGTCGGCGTACTGGAGCGGGAGCACCACGAGCACGCCCTCGCCTTCACCACCCCCCGGCCCGGGGCACGGCTGGCGGTCCTGGTGGAGAACCAGGGCCGGGTGAACTACGGCCCCGGCATCCACGACCGCAAGGGCCTGCTCGGCCCGGTCACCGTCAACGGGCAGCAGCTCGGCGACTGGAGCAGCCGCCCGCTGCCGCTGGAGCGCCTCGAGGGCATCGCCTTCGGCCCCGCCGTGCCCCTGGTCGGCCCGGCCTTCCACCGCGGCTCCTTCGAGGTCGACCGGCCCGCCGACGCGTACCTCGCCCTGGACGGCTGGACCAAGGGCCACGCCTGGGTCAACGGCTTCGCGCTCGGCCGCTACTGGTCCCGGGGCCCGCAGGCGACCCTGTACGTGCCCGCGCCGGTGCTCCGCGCCGGCCGCAACGAGATCACCGTCCTCGAACTCCACGCCGCCGCGGTCCGCACCGTCGAACTGCGCGACCGGCCCGACCCGGGGATCGCCCAGGACTGAGCGCCGGCCACCACCACCCCCACCTTCCGGGAGCCTCCTTGAACACCGAACTCCAGGCCGTCCTCTTCGACATGGACGGGACGCTCGTCGACACCGAGCGCCTGTGGCGGCGGGCGGTCGAGGAGGAGGCCCTCGGGCTGGGACTGGCCCTCGCGGACGAGGACCTCCCCTTCGTCCTCGGCCGCGCGATCGCCGACACCGCCGCCCACCTGGCCTCCCGGGCGGGCGGCCGCGCCGAGCCCGGGAGGCTCGGCGCGGCCCTCGAGCGCCGCTTCACCGCACTCGTGCGCGGGCAGGTCGTCCCCCTGCCCGGCGCCCTGGAACTCCTCGCCGCGCTGCACACCGCGGGCGTGCCCACGGCGCTGGTTTCGGCCTCGCCGCGGCCGGTCGTGGACACCGTCCTCGGCGCGCTCGGGCCGCACGGGTTCACCCTCTCCGTCGCGGAGGGCGAGACCCCCCGCACGAAGCCGTACCCCGACCCCTACCGGGCCGCCCTGGCCGCGCTCGGCGCGACCCCGGCCGCCTGCGTGGCCGTCGAGGACACCCCGACGGGCGTCGCCTCCGCGGAGGCGGCCGGCTGCACGGTCCTGGCCGTACCCTCCCTCGCCGCCATCACCCCGGGGCCGCGGCGGACGGTCGTGCGCAGCCTCCTGGAGGTGGACCCGGCCCTGCTGCGACGGCTCGCGGCCGGAGTCTGAGGACGGCGATCGGCGGACTTCCCGGCAGGCGGGCACACGGGGGTCACTGCCGTCGACGGGTTTGACTGAATTTTCAGTCAGTGCGAAGGTGAGGCCAGGGCGGCAGCCCTGGCCGGCCGGTGCCCCCGTGCCCGCGATGGCGGCGCCGGCCCGCCGATGGTCGACTTGATCTGGAGATGCCATGACGCAACACCGCGACGAGCGCTCGCTCGCCGACCACCTGCTCGGGTTCCTGCCCTCCCGCCGGAGCCTGCTGGGGGCGGCCGGCCTCGGCGCGGCCGGCCTCGCCCTCGGCTCCGGGGCGCTGGCGGGGTCCTCCGCCTCGGCGGCACCGCGACCGGGCGGCGCCCGCCCCTGGGTGCCTGCCGACGACGTCCCGCACGCCAGGACCTGGATGTCCTGGCCGTCCCGCAAGTCGGTGTGGGGGCGGCAGCTCGCCGGCGTACAGGAGGACATCGCGCTGATCGCGCGCACCATCGCCGAGTTCGAGCCCGTGGTGATGTGCGTGCCCGACGACTACAGCGCCCGCGAGGCCCGCAGCATGTGCGGCCCGCAGGTCGAGGTGACCACCGCGATCCCCACCGACGACCTGTGGATGCGCGACATCGCCCCGGTCTTCCGCCGTGACGGGTACGGCGCCCTGGACGCGGTCTGCCTCAACTTCAACGGCTGGGGCAACAAGCAGGTCCACACCGACGACGCGCGCGTCGCCGAGCGGGTCGCCCGTCGCCGGAGCCTGCGGCTCACCTACGCCGACCTGGTCGGCGAGGGCGGGGCCGTCGAGACGGACGGCGACGGCACGGTGATGGCGACCGAGAGCAGCCTCGTCAACAAGAACCGCAACCGGGGCATGAGCCGCGCCGAGATCGAGGACGCCGTCCTCGACGCCTACGGTGCCGACAAGATGATCTGGCTGCCCGGTATCAAGGGCAAGGACATCACCGACGACCACGTCGACGTCACCTCGCGGTTCGTCCGCCCCGGCGTGGTGATGGTCCAGCTGCCGCCCGCGGACCGGAACGACGTGTGGGCGCGGGACGCCCGCGAGCAGTTCTCGATCCTCTCCGCGGCGACCGACGCGCGCGGCCGCAAGCTCCAGGTGATCCGGGTGGACGGCCCAGACACCGTCCGCTCGAAGAGCTCGGCCTTCGTCGACTCGTACCTGAACTTCGTCCTCGTCAACGGCGGTGTGATCACCGCGCAGTTCGGCGACCGGGCCAAGGACGAGGCCGCCCGGCGGACCCTCGCGGCGGCCTTCCCCGGCCGCGAGGTCGTCCAGCTCGACGTCGACCGCCTGATGGGCGGCGGCGGTGGCATCCACTGCTCGACCATGCACGAGCCGATGCCCTGACCCTCGTCCCGACGGACGCCGTCGGCGCTCCGCCGCGCCGGCCCGACCGGGTGTGCGGCCCGGTCGGCCCCCTCCCTCACCCCTCTCCCCTCATCCCCCGGAGGACCCCTTGTCGAATGCCGCCCTGTCACGCCGCGCCATGATGCGCACCCTCGCGGGCGCGAGCGTGCTCGCCCTCGGCCTGACCGCCTGTACCGAACTCGACGAACCGGAGCAGGACGGCGCCCAGGCCCCCGGACCCGGCGGGGCGAACGGCCGCCGGTTCGGCGCCGAGTGGGAGAAGCACACCCGTACGTTCATGTCCTGGCCCGCGTCGGAGGACGTCTGGGGCGATCAGCTGGACGACGTGCGGGGGGACATCGCCGGACTCGCCGCCGCCATCGGCGCGCGCGAGCCGGTCGTGCTCATGGCCCGGCCCGACCAGGAAGAGGCGGCCCAGCAGGCCTGCGGCAACGACGTCGAGGTCATCCCGCTCGCGGTCGACGACCTGTGGGCCCGGGACACGGCGCCCGTCTTCGTCGAGGAGGGTGGCAAGGTCAAGGGCGTCGACTTCAACTTCAGCGGATGGGGCAACAAGCAGGAGCACGCCAACGACGCCAAGGTCTCCCGGGCGCTGCTGGCGAAGTACGGCCTCGACCGGATCGATACGCCGATCGTCGCCGAGGGCGGCTCCTTCGAAACCGACGGCCTCGGCACCCTGGTGCTCACCGAGAGCTCCGTGGTCAACGCCAACCGCAACCCCGGCATGAGCCGTGACCAGGTCGAACAGGAGCTGAAGAAGGCCCTCGGCGTGACCAGGGTGATCTGGCTGGCGGGCGTGAAGGGCAAGGACATCACCGACGCGCACGTCGACTGCCTGATGCGCTTCGTCGCACCCGGCGTCGTCCTGCTGGACAAGGCCTACCCGGGCACCCCGGCCGACGTGTGGTCGCGCTCGGCGGACCAGGCGAAGTCCGTCCTCAAGGACGCCACGGACGCCCGCGGCAAGAAGATCGAGGTCATCGAACTGTCCCAGCCCGACCCCGACCGGATCACCGGACGCGGCGACGCCTTCGTCTCCTCGTACATGAACTTCTACATCGGCGCCAAGGGCGTGTACCTGCCCCGGTTCGGCGACGCCCGGGCCGACGACCGCGCCCAGAAGATCATGAAGGAGCACTTCCCCGACCGCGAGATCGTGCCCGTGAAGATCGACGCGATCGCCTCCGGCGGCGGCGGCATCCACTGCGCCACCCACGACCAGCCCGCGATCTGACCGAACCCCCTTCCCCGGCCGCAGCCCGGTCCCACGTCGAACGACGCGGGGCCGGGCTGCGGCCATCGGCGTACCCGGCCGCCGGCAACTGTGCACTTTCGTTGCCCCACCCGGGCCGATCGCCACTACTGCGTACCGTGTCCGCCCGCCAAAGCTGGTGCCGTGAACGACCTTCATACGAACGAAGCGAAGCCCGCCACCGCGGACCGCACGCCGCGCGGCGAACACCGGGGCGGGCGCGGGAAGACACCGGTGCTCCTCAAGGTGCTGGCAGCCGTCGCCGGGCTGGGCGTACTCCTGCTCGGCGTCCTCGGCTCGCCCGACCGCTCCCTCGGGCGCTCGCCCGAGGTGATCGGGGAACGGGAGACGGTGCGGGTCAGCGGACCGAACGGCAAGACGCTCGAAGTACTCGCCATGGTCGACACCGGCGCCTCGGCCTCCTCGATGGACACCCGGCTGGCCAAGGACCTCGGCTTCGACCTCAAGACGGCCCCCAAGGTCACCGTCGCCTCCGCGCTCGGCCGCGAACAGCGGCCCGTCGTCGACTCCACCGTCCGCCTCGCCGGCCGGTCGTTCGTCGCCAAGACCACCGTCAACAACCGCTCGAAGCGGGAGACCCCGGTCCTGCTCGGCCGACTGGACGTCCAGGGGCTCCAAGTCGCCGTCGGGAAGCGGCTGCTGACCCGGCCCGACGCCCCCAAGGCCCCGTCCGCCCTGCGCATCCTGTTCGCCAAGGCCCCGGCGATCGACCCCGTCTCCATGATGGCCCTGCTGCCCCTGGCGGCGCTCGTGATCGTCCTCCTGCGGGTGGTCGTCGGCCTGAACACGCTGGGCACCTTCAGCCCCGTCCTGCTGGCACTGGCCTACGCCCAGTCGGGGCTGCTCCTCGGAGTACCTCTGACCCTGGTGCTGTTCGCACTCGGATTCGCCATGCAGCCGCTGCTGCGCCGTCTGCACCTGCCCCGCGTCGCCCGGCTCGGCGTACTCATCGGCGTGGTCACCACCGGCCTGATCGCGGCCCAGCTCTCCCTCGGCAGCTTCGGTCTGTCCGACTCCTGGGGCATGGCCCTGCCCGTCGTCGTCACGGCGATCATCACCGAACGGCTGTGGGAGCAGTGGGACCTCGACGGCGTCCGGTCCGCCGCCGTCGGAGCCGCACTGACCATGGGCACGGCCGTCCTGGTGGCACTACTGCTCCTGACCCCGTACGTACGCCACCTCGCGGAGGCCGTGCCGCTGCAACTGGCGATCGCCTGCGCGGTGTGGGCGGTGCTCGTCGGCACCTATCGCGGGCTGCGGCTGAGCGAGCTGTTCCGGTTCGCCCCCGCAGCCAAGGCGCAGGGCGGTGCCGCGTGATCCGGCTCCGCGGCTGGGACCCGGTCCTCGGCATGAACCTGCGCAACGCCCGGATCGCCGAACAGAACCCCTCGGCCGCGATCCGCCTGGTCAACGACAAGTACGCCACCAAGCAGGCCCTGGCCGCCGTCGGCGCGCCGACCTCCCCCACCGTGGCCCTGCTGCGCTCCCGCCGGGAGATCTCCTCACTCGACTGGTCCGGCCTCCCCGACTGCTGGGCGCTGAAACCGAACCAGAGCCTCGGCGGGAACGGCATCCTGCTGTCGTTCGGCCGACGCCGCAACACCTGGTACTCCTCCTCCGGCAAGCGGATCGCCCGGGAGACCGTCGCCGACCACCTGCGGCGCATCCTGGACGGGGAGTTCTCCCCACGGCCGACCGACTGGGCGATGTTCGAGCCGCTGATCCGGGCCCACCCGGAACTCGAGCGGCTTTCGCACCAGGGCCTGCCGGACATCCGGGTGATCTGCCGCGGCGACCGGCCGCAGCTGGCGATGCTGCGGCTGCCCACCCGGTTCAGCGGAGGCCGGGCCAACCTGCACCAGAAGGCCATCGGCGCCGCCGTCGACCTGGCCACCGGCCGCATCACCCACGCCCTCGTCGGCAAGGAGCCCACCGACCACCATCCCGACAGCGGAGCGCCCCTGATCGGCGCGAGCGTCCCGCACTGGCCCGAGGTACTGGACGCGGCCCGCCGCTGCGCGCAGGCCACCGGCCTGCGCTACCTCGGCGCCGACATCGTCGTGGACGCCTGCCGCGGCCCGCTGATCCTCGAGGTCAACGCCCGCCCCGGGCTCCAGATCCAGAACGTCACCGGACACGGTCTGGCGACCGCGCCCGACCAGCACGGGAGGTACTGATGCGAGGGCTCGCCCTGGCTTCCAAGATCGTTGTAGCCGGACTCGCCGGCGCGTTCCTCACGATGAGCGCCGTCCGTGCCGAGCCGCCCCGCCCGGCGTCCGACCTCGACGCCCACCGGGAGGCACCGGCCGACGGGCCGTCCGAGGCGCCGTCCCTGCCGCCGTCCGTGCCGCCTTCGGTGCAGCCGTCCGCGTCTCCGTCGGCACGGTCCTCCGCGTCGCCGGCCGTGCCCCCGCCACCCTCACCCGGCGCCTCCAAGCGGCCCTGACGCGGGCCGGTCCCGCCCACCGGCCACCGGGGAGGGCCGGCGGTCGGGGCGGAGCCGGGCGTCGCGGGCCAGGAGGGCGGCCTGGACCCGGTTGGCGCAGCTCAGCTTGGTCAGCATCCGGCTCACGTACGCCTTGATCGTGCCCTCGCCGAGATGCAGCCGCCGCCCTATCTCCGCGTTCGAGGCGCCCGTACCGACCATGGCGAGCACTTCCCGCTCCCGGCCGGTGAGCGCCGCGATCCGGTCGATCCGCGGGTCCGCCGGCTCCTCGTCCGACTCGAGGTAGCGCTCGATGAGGTGCCGGGTGATCCGCGGAGACACCATGGGAGTGCCGCCCGCGACCGTGCGCACCGCCTGGATGAGCTCCTGCGGGGTGCTGTCCTTCAGCATGAACCCCATGGCGCCCGCCCGCAGCGCCCGTGCCACGTACTCGTCCTCCCCGAAGGTGGTCAGCATGACCACCCGGACCGACGGGGCGCGGGCGGCGATGAGTTCGGCCGCGTCGAGTCCGTCGGAGCCCGGCATCTGGATGTCGAGCATCGCGACGTCCACCCGGTGCTTGACGGCGAGCGCCGCCGCCTCGTGGCCGGAGGCGGCCTCCGCCACCACCTCGATGTCCTCGGCGTGCCCCAGGACCAGCCTGATCCCGGCACGCACCAGGTCCTGGTCGTCGGCAAGGAGAACACGGATCACGGCAGGCCTCACGGTGTGGGGAAGGAGATCGGGCGGAGGGGGCCGGCGGGCTCGCGGCGGGCATCGTCCTCGACGGAGACCCCCGGCCGTTCGACGTCCTGCGGGCCGTCATCCGCCGGGAAGGGGACGAAGGAGAGCGTGACGAACTGCAGGGCGACCGCGCCCACCACCCCCAGCGCCATGACCGCGCCGGTCACGGCCCGGCTCAGCCACGTCCGGGCGCCGGCCAGTGCGCCGAGGCCCGCCGCCGGGTCGGACGCCGTACGCGGGGCGGCCGGGCCGGAGCGCAACGGGATGCGGGCGTCGACGCAGAACCCGCCCTCGCCCGTGCGGGCCGCCCGCAGCGATCCGCCGAGCAGGCGCACCCGCTCGTGCAGACCGGCGAGCCCGAGCCCGCTGCCCGGCGCGGGCCGTACGGGCAGGCCCGCGGGCCCGGGCCCGCTGCGGACGTCGACGCGCACCTCGCCGGTGTCGCAGTGGACGGTCACCGCCACCGGAGCCCCGGCGGCGTGCTTGTGGACGTTGGTGAGGGCCTCGCGGACCACCCGGTGGACCGCGCGCCGGGCGGTCGGGGCGGCGTCGACCAGGTCCCGGCCGGTCCACCGCAGGTCCACCGGGATGCCGGCGGCGGCGGACTCGCCGACCAGGGCGGTGACATCCGCGTGGGTACCCGTCGCAGCGGTCAGCGGATCCGGCGCGCCCGGCGCGGCGTCGCCGGCCCGGAGCACGCCCAGCACGCCCCGCAGTTCGTCCATCGCCTCCCGCACGGTGCGGTGCACCAGCACGGCGGTCCGATGGATCTCCGGACCACCCGCCCGGCCCGCCAGTTCCAGCCAGCCGGAGTGCAGCGCCGCCAGACTGAGCCGATGGCCGAGGAGGTCGTGCATCTCGCCGGCGATCCGCGCCCGCTCGCACGCCCGGGCCTGCTCCTCGGCCGAGCGCTGCGCCCGCTCCAGGACGGCGTTGCGCTCCCACAGCGCGGCCAGCAGCCGCTCGCGCTGCCCGGCGAGCGCACCCACCAGGCCCGGCAGCGCACCGCACACGATCCCGGTGACGAGGACGATCACGGCCTCGTACTCGCGGACCGGCGCGGTGGCGCCCGCCGTGATCGCCGCGGTGACCGCCAGCGGCCCCGCCACGCTCACGGTCAGCAACGCGGCCCGGCGGCGCAGCTCCGACCAGCGGAAACCCGCCGCATAGGCGACGGCGACCAGCGCCCCGCCGGTCAGCGGCTCGACGGCGACCAGCGTCGCGGCGGTCGCCAGTGCGGCCGAGGGCCACCGCCGGCGGACCAGTACCGCCACCGCCGCGCAGCCGGCGGCCGCGTAGTAGGCCACGGGGCCGATCAGCCCGCTGACGCCCCAGCTGTCGGTCCACTCGAAGAGGACCAGCACCGCCGCGGTCACGGCGGCGATCAGCAGCACGTCGCCCGGCAGCCGGAGCTGAGCGGCAGGCACCGGCCGAGGCTGCTCGGCGGACCGCGCGCCGGGGCGTTCGGGGGACATGGGGCGGCTCTTTCGGCGGCGGGGGAGGACGGATGACGGCCGGCGGACTGTCCGTATCCTCTCGTTGACTGAAGATTCAGTCAATACGTCGGGTCGGGTGAGGGGTACGGGGGTACGTGGGGCAGGGCTCCGCGTGTCCCCGACCGGGTCGGACCGGGCCGGGCGCCCGGCCCGGTCCGACCGCCAGCCGATCAGGTGCCGACCGCCGCCAGGCTGATCTGGTCGTTGAAGACCACCCACTTCTGCCCCTTGTCCGAGGCGTCGCACGGCTTCGTGCCGACGTTCGGGGTGTTCCACTCGTTGGCGAGGCAGTAGGCCGGGGCGAAGTTCAGGGCGATCTGCTGACCTACGACGTTCCAGTACTGCCCCTGGTCGGTCGGGTTGCAGGGCTTGGTGGTGACGCTCTGGGTGCCCCAGGCGTTGGCCAGGCAGTAGTTGCGGTCGTTGGTGAGGGCGATCTGGTGGCCCGAGACGGTCCAGTGCTGGCCCCGGTCGGCGGGGTCGCAGGGCTTCGTGGAGATGTCGGCGGTTCCCCAGGCGTTGGCCAGGCAGTACCGGCCGGGCACGGCGGCCCGGGCGGTGCTCGCCGCTCCCGCCTCACCGGCCGGAAGAAGTGAGGCCGTCAGGGCCAGAGCGGAGAGGGCGAAGGTCTTGCGGAAGGCGATTCCCATGGTGCGGATTCCGTTCTCGATGCAGGTCGAGGCACAGCGTGCACGACCGAAATGAGGGGGAGTTATTGGGCGCGGATCCGGGCGCAGGGAAATTGATATCAGCGATCACCGGTCAACCGAAATCGTCGTCCCTCCGTTCACCTGAAGCGCGCAGTGCCCGGATCATCCGATGATCAACGGGTACCTCTCCCACCTGGCCCGAACCCCAAGCGAAGCGCCTCTGTGCCAACCGGCACGCCATCTCTCGTTGACGCCACGGAGCCCGTCGTTTTCATCCTGCGGAAACGTTCCTAATTTTCGGTTCTCCGCATTTCTGCGCGGGCGCATGGGCGATATCGAGCCGTTTATTCGGGGAATGAACGGTTCGGCGGTCCGGGGCCTGGCCGAAAAGTCCCCGGCATCATCGGCGCGTCAAGAAGGGCCGGGCCGTCGTCAGAGGGTCGTCAACGCAGTGCGCCGGTCTCCGGTGGGGATTGCAGGCTGGGCGCTGGACGGGTCCACGGCCCTGGACGCCCTGGCGGCCCGCCGCCCGGACGCGGTCCTCCTCGATCTCGGGCTGCTCGACATGGACGGGATCGAGGTGATCAGGCGGCTGCGGGCGTGGTCGCAGGTCCCCGTCCTGGTGGTCTCCGCCCGGCACGGCTCTGCGGAGAAGACCGAAGCCACGCCGCACGCCGACCAAGGAATCGCCCGACGCGGACGAAGACCAACTACCCGCGCGCGTACATGGCCCACCTCCGGCGGAAGCTGGAAGCCGGCCCGTCGCATCCACTGCGACCCGCACTTCCGACTCGCGAACCAACAACCGGAATTTTCGGCCGTGTGTACTAGGATCCGCCGCGAGCGTCACTCGATCGACTTTTGCTCATCAATCCACAGGAGGACCGATGATTGGCGTGCTCGTGACTTTCGCGAAGACGGAGGAGTTCGATCGTTCGGCTCTCGCGAAGATCGCCGGCGAACTCCGGGGGCCGTTCGAAGGTATGGCCGGCCTTCGCTTCAAGAGCTTCATGTTCGACGAAGACAGCGGTCAGGCAAGGAACTTCTACGTGTGGGATGACGAGGAGAAAGCCCGCTCCTTCTTCACGGAGGAGATCGTCGACAAGGTGACGGGGATTTACGGCGTCCCGCCCAAAGTCGAATACCTCGACATTGTGGGATTCGTAGACAACGCAGGCGCCTGATCCTCCGGGGACGGTCCTCGAACCTGCCTGCTGCAAGCCGGACGCGCCCGTCGGCCAGTTCGGCTGGGACGGCGGAACCGGCACGACCACGTACGCCGACCCGCACAACGGGCTCGTCGGCATCCTGCTCACCCGGACCGGGATGTCCAGACCGGATTCGGCACGGGTCATCAACGACTTCTCCTCACCCGGCGTACGGTTCCACCTCCGGAGGGTGCGCGTCCACTGCGCCGCCGGAAGGAATGGCGTTAAGAGCGCGTCAGGATTCCGTCAGGCAGGGATATAGGCGTATTGGCTGTGTTCCCGCTGCGTACGCTGGCCCAGCCGTCGACTCCGATGGCCGAATCCCGTGCCGTACGACAGGAGCGCCCGACGATGGCCACCCCTGCCCGCTCTTCGCGCCTGCGCGCGTGGATGCTGGAAGGCC